>NZ_JAVVLT010000020.1:0-14483 GCF_036224885.1 Marinobacter sp. OP 3.4 | reverse complement strand
TAGATTTGCGTTTAGTGTAACGCTACCAGGCGTCTACCGTATCGGGGGCTTGCCAGCCTTTCTTTACAGGGATGATGGAGGCATCCCATGGTGCGGTAGTCTGGCTGTGCACGCGGGCGGCAATCGGTGATGCCAATATTGCACTATTTGCCTATGGCATTGCCGCCGCGGCAACTAAAGATGGCTTTTGGATACAGGGACGGTGGCGCCGCCATGTTTTAGGAGTGTATTTTGCTACCGGTCTGCTTATAACGATAGTCTTTGAAGCATGGGCCACAGGCGCAGGCCAGCGCTGGAGCTACAATGATTCTATGCCCCTGTTACCCTTTATTGGCACAGGTATTGCGCCTCTAGTGCAGTGGATTATCGTTCCAACAGTCTCGCTCTTTGGTCTGCGTTGGCTCTATAGAGGCTGGCTTGATCTCAGACGTCAGGGCGGTGATTACTCTCGGCAATAAATAATGGGCTTCGGCCATCATGCAAACGGCCCTACAAACACTTGCGCAAATACACCCAAAAGGAGTGTGGCAGTCAGCGCTATTATCAGTACGGCTTTCAACCAGATATCAGTTCTAGCCACCACGACATTCCCTTGCCTGTACATCGGCACAACGAGGCGCAGATAAACTGCCAGCGAGAGTACGCTATTGATGATCGCCACCACTGCCACCCAGGTGTACTGCACGTCGATGACTGCGGCAAACAAAAGGAACTTGCCGACAAAACCCGCCAATGGGGGAATCCCAACCAGCGATAGCAGAAAGATAACCATTGCGAGGCCAATAAGCGGCTGGGCGCGACCCAATCCGTCAAAATCGTTCAGAGTCCGTCCAGTACTGGCGGCAACGGCGAAAGCGCCCAGGTTCATGGCCGCATAGGCTGCGGCAAACAGGATGATGGATGGCAGCGCAAGCTCACTTGCGCCGACTGCGAGGATGCCCAGAAGAAAATAGCCGGATTGGGCAATCGACGAATAGGCAAGCAGCCGAATCACGTTAGTCTGAGCAAGCGCGGCCAGGTAGCCATAGGTCATGGTCAGAACAGCCAGACCGGCGATGATGGCGGTCCAACCACTTTCCGGGGGTAGATCGCGAACCACCTGAGCGAGTGCGAACAGAGCACCGATCTTGGGCACCACTGACAGGTAGGCCGCTATTGACAGTGGCCCACCCTCATAGGCATCTGGCGCCCAGAAATGGAATGGAACCAGCGAGGCTTTGTAACCCAGACCGACAACCACCGCCACGAACCCAAGAAGAACCGCCATTGGCATGGTATCCATACCAGGAAGATCCGCGAGTAACGTGGATCCCGCAGCGCCGAACCAGTAACTCAGGCCGAAAATCATGATCGCACCTGTGACCGAGGCGAACACGAAAAACTTCATGGCGGCCTCTGTGGCAGGGTCGGTATCCGGGTAGGCAACCAAGGCAAAGGTGGCCAGGCCAGTTAATAATGTACCCAATACAAGGAACATCGTATCACCCGCGCCTGCCAGAACGAGCGCGCCGATGGTGGCAAAGCAAAGCAGGCTGTAAACCGTGCCCTCTCGCACGGTGCCTCTCACATCCACTCTCGCCAAAAATATGGCGAGGATGGTGGCCGGCAGCAGAATGAGTTTGGCCCACACACTGAGGTCGTCAACCCGGAAACTGCCACCAAACACCGTTGTGTCCTCACCAATCAGACTGACGGTCAGACCCGTGGCAACGATCAGACCGCTAACGGCGACCAGCAGCGCAATTTGCGGCCTACGCAGCATTTCCGCGATCAGCGCACCGACAGCCGTCAACAGTACGGCAATTTCAGGAATCAACAGTGCAAGATCACGAGCCATCACAGTGCCAGCGCCGATGTAGTGCGGTGGATGATACCCAGCACCCAGGAGGGTGCCACGCCAGTGCCGACAGTGAGCACCAGCAATGGCCCCACAGCAAGCCACTCACGAGCGCTCAAATCAGGCATGGACTGCCAGCGCTGCCGGGGCTCGCCCAGAAAGGTTTCCCGCAGTGCTTTGAGAAACGTACCGGCAATAATGGCAATGCCCAGAATCACAACAACCGCGGCAGGCGAACCACTTAAAGTGGCAAGAAATATCTGAAACTCGGCCGGAAAGTGTGCCAGCCCAGGCAAGCCCAGCGATGCAAAGGCCGCCAACACAAAGGTCCAGCCGAGCATCGGAACCGTTTTGAGCAACCCACCCAGTTCGCCCATTTCACGGGTATGGGCGCGGTCCTGGATCATGCCCACCAGCAAGAACAAGGCACCGGTAACCAGTCCATGGCTGAACATCTGCAATACCGCCCCGTCCAAAGCAACAGTTCGCACTGAGGGATCCAGAGTCAGTGCCGCCACGGCCACACCGACGATGACATACCCCATGTGGTTAACCGAGGTATAGGCGACCAGGCGTTTCAGATCACTCTGGGCCAGAGCGGCAAAAGCCCCGTAGAGCGCGCTGACAACACCGAGAACAAGAACAACAACGCCCGCTTCACGGAACGCATCGGGGGTCATTTGCAGAGCAAATCGAACCAGCCCGTAAGTGCCGAATTTCAGCATGACGCCGGCGAGGATAACGCTGCCGACTGTCGGCGCCTGCACGTGTGCGGCGGGCAACCAGGTATGCAGGGGCACCGCGGGGATCTTTACCGCAAAGGTGATCAGCATAGCGATCAATGCCCACATGGCCGCCGCGCCCTCCAGGGGGGGATTCTCAATCCAGGCTCGCATGTCGAAGGTCGGTTCGGGGCTGCCCAGATAAAGCCCGAGGATAGCAAGCAGAAGCGGCAGACTTCCCAGCAAGGTGTATATAAAAAACATCAACGCTGCCCGTTGCCTGTCTTCGTGGCCCCACCCGGCGATCATGAAATACATGGAGACAAGGGAAACCTCGAAGAAGACGTAGAACAGGATACCGTCGAGGGCTGTAAAGGTACCGATAGACGCAGTTTCCAGAAGAAGTACCAGAGCAATATAGGCGCGCGGACGTTCACGAAGCGACGACGTATAGATCACAGCAACCAGGAAAAGAACAGCGCTCAACAGCACCAAAGGCAGACTGATCCCATCAACTCCAACCCGGTAGGCGGCACCGATGGCCGGTATCCATTGCAGCTCTTCGACCTGGGAAAAGCCTGCACCGCTCGCACCCTGAAACCACATGGACAGAGCACCGATCAGTGTAAGGGCGGCGGTAATAATCGCTATGACGTGTACCGTACGCGTTGCGGGCTTCGGAAGACACAGAATCAGCACCGCGCCGACCAGCGGCAAAAACAGGGTGAGCGAGACAAGTGGTAACATGAATATAGGTTTCCTCTAAAAGCTCGTCGATGAAGCAAAAAGCAGAACAGCCAATGTGACGGCGATTGCGACCGCACTGATCGCCAGGCTGTGGTGGATGAGGCCGCTTTGGAGGTTTCGGGCTCGTGCACCCAGTGCACGCACAGCCGCCACCAGGGCGAAAATCAGGCCGTCGATACGGCGTTCATCTCCAAACCGCACATAGGTCGCGACCCTCAGGCTCACCCTGCCCACGCAAAGCACAATCTTGAACAAGCCCCGCTCCGCTCGCTCGCTCGCAGAGGCAAGGAAGAGACCGGCGCGCCCAAGAGAAAGCACAGCTTCATACAGACGCCCTTCCAAACGCTCACATCCTCGGGCCACAGCCATTGCGGGCCTACCGACCCAGACCGTAAGCCCACCGCCAACGGAAAGTCCGCGTCGCGCCCACGGATAAACCGGCCCTAGCAGGCGGGGAGCCGGCACGAGCCAGCCCAGGCCGAGGCCGCACGCGGCAGCAAGAAGCCCAAGGAGCACGGCCAATGTGCCTGCGGTGACGGCGGGCAGATCAAGAACGGCCTCGATGGGGCCGAAGGCCAGGCCGAGAATCGTGGCAGGGACCGCCAACCCCCAAACGCCCAAAGTCATCCAGGCACTACCGGCAACCGGGCGGGTTTCTCCGGAGCCTCGCCATAGCAGGCACAAGGCCCGGGCCATATAGCCGCCGGTCAGCAGGGCACCGGCCAGCGCCAGGGGGCCGAGCCAGGCGGTGCCCTGCGCAGACAGGGCGGCGGCGATTACCGCGTCCTTGGAAAAGAACCCACTCAGTGGCGGGATACCGGCCAGTGCCAGCGCTGCCAGCACAAAGCCGGCAAAAGTCCAGGGTCTGTCACGACCAACACCCTCCAACTGATCGAACCCGGTACCCCCGCGGGCATGCTGGAAGTCTCCGGCGGCAAGAAACAGGGTGCTCTTGATGGCGGCGTGGGCGAGCAAATGCAGGAGGGCCGCCAGCGGAACGCCGGCTCCAACCGCAACCAGCATCAAGCCATATTGACTAGCAGTGGAAGCGGCAAGCAGGCGTTTGAGATCACGCTCGGCAAGTGCAATAACTCCGGCCGCCACCGTGGTAACGCCGCCGACAAGTCCGACGACGAGCAACACCTCCGGTGTCAGCAGCGGGGCCGAACGGATCAGCAGGATGGCACCCGCCGCCACCAGGGTGGCCGAGTGCAGCAGCGCCGAAACCGGTGTCGGCCCCGCCATCGCGCGCATAAGCCAGTCCTGCAAGGGGACTTGGGCCGACTTACCCATGGCGGCCAGCAGCAACAAAAGCCCCGCGGCAGTCGAGGCACTGCCGCCGGCCTCCAGGGAGGCGGCAATCTCGCTGGTACCGGCCGACCCAATCAGCATAAATACCGCCACGTACAAACCCAGATCGGCGCTACGAGTGTAGAGGAAGGCGCGACCGGCGGCATCCGCGGCCTCGGGCCGCTGGAACCAAAAGCCAATCAGCAGGTAACTGCACAAACCGATCAACTCCCAGACCGCCAGCAACAGAACCCAGTCGCCGGCCAGCACCAGCGACTGCATAGCGGCCAGGAACAGGGACATTACTGCGTAGAAGCGGCACAGGCCGGACTCCCGCTTCATATATCCGACTGCATAAATCAGCACGAACGTGCCCACGGTGGCCACCGCCACCGCCAGCAGTGCTGTCATAGGTCCGGCGACCAATCGAAGTGGCATTTCCGGCAGACCGGGCAGAAGCAGGGTTTCGGTCTGCCCGCCGGCGACCCGGGCCAGTAGCCAGAGGCTGCCGCCCAGACTTAACGTCGCCCCGCCGAGGGCCATCGTCGCGAGGCCCCGGCGCAGAACCAGCAACGCCAGGGCGGCGATCAGTGGTGGCAATATCGGTAGAAGCACTGCACTCATCCTTTCAGGTCCCCGGCTTCTTCCATTTCAACCGAGCCCTTGGCCCGGAAACGCGCAATCGCGACACCGAAGCCAACCGCCATTTCGACCGCCATGACGGTCATCACCACCAGCACGAACATCTGGCCGGAGTAGCTTTCGGGGTGCAGAAAACGCCAGAAGGCGACCAAGTTCACCAACGCGCCTGCAAGAATCAGCTCCACCCCCATCATGATCATAACCAGATTGGTCTGGGACAACGCGCCATAAACACCAATGCCGCACAGGATTGCACCGGTTACAAGCGCCACGATCAGGACGAGAGTCATTCCGTATCCTCCTTGTCAGCACTATTGGCCGTCGTTTGCACCGGTATCGCCACCGCCGTGGCCGCAATCATCGCGGTCAAAATAGTGATACCGGCGGTTTCGAAGATCAGCATGGAGCGACCCAGCAATTCCATGCCCAGCGCCCGTGTCTGCATCGCCGCATCCGGCGCCTCGGCCGTTACAGGTCCCCAATCGGCCCAAAACGCGACCACTATCGCAACACCGGCAGCGACCACGCCAGCGCCAATTGAAAAGCGCTTCTGGTGGGTCATATCCATGCCCCCCATCCCGCCCGGGTCCATCATGAACATCACCATGAAAATGGCCATGATGCTCATCTCCGTCGCCATCATCATGATCTGCAGCACTCCCAGGAATTCGGTCTGCATCGCCAGGAACATGCAGCCGACGGCCGTCTGTGAAAACAGCAGAGCCAGCGCGGAACGAACCATGGACGAGGTGCGAAACACCACCACGCCGAAGCCGATGGCAGCCAGCCCGAAAACAGCAACGAAAAAAGCCTGAGCGTACATTAGGGAACCACCAGAACCAGTAAACCGACAACAATGATATTGAGCAGGGCCAGGGGTATCCCCAGGATCCAGCACCACCTCATCAGATCCGCCTCGCGAATGCGCGGCAGATACCGACCCGCCAGGAGCATCGACACGGCCACGGCCAGGGTCTTGATCAGGCTCCAGGCCCAGGGCGGCAGCAGCGGCCCGTGCCAACCGCCGAGGTAGAACACCGTGGTCGCGGAAGCCAGCGTGATCACCAGCGTCAGCCTGGCCAGGCGCAACACCGCCAGGCGCACGCCGGTGTATTCCGCGTCCACACCCCCGCCCAGTTCCCCGGGTGCGGTTGGCAGATCAAAAGGCGCACGAAACGCCAGCGCCATGGCGGCAATGAAAAACAGCACGAAACCAAGCGGCTGATAGACAATGTTCCACAAGCCGTCTTGGGAGACAACGATCACCGTGGTCACCAGGGATTCGGCGCGCATCGCCACCGCAGTGATGGGCATGACAATAAGCATGGCGTAGGCGATGAGCTGGCCAAGGAATCGCCAGCCGCCGATCATGGCGTAGGCGCCATTCGGGCCCCAGCCGGCCATGATCAGCGCCACCAGCACATAGGCAAGCGCCGCGTTGATGAACAGCGCACCGGTAGCCAGATCCGCGATCACCAAGGTCGGCGCCAGCGGCAGAACCGCCGCGCCAAGCACCGCGACGATCAGCAGTAGCACCGGCGCCGTCTCGAAAAAGACCCGGTCCGGCGTACGCGGCACAATGGATTCACGACCGAGGTATGCCAAGCCGCTGAGCAGAGTCGCGGTCAGACGCAGGCGGCCGGTTGTCGTCCAGCCTTCGATCACGGCGAGCAGCCAGACACTACCAAGCAACGCAACCAACACGACGGCAAAGTTCACACGAGCACCTCCCAGGGCGATAGGTCAAGTGATCCGACCGCCACCAGTGCGTCACCCAGCTCCCGGCCCTCCACAAGCGTTGCCACCAGACCGATATGGTGATTGCAGGCGGTGTCCAACCTGTAGGATTTCACCTGGCCGTGTTCCAGAATCAGGCTCAGTTGAGCCTCGCCGCGCGGGGTTTCCACGGTGGCCTCACCGGTGCCTGATCCACGCCCGATGTTTCGCAAAACAGGTAGCCCCGGCTCCCCGGTTGCCTTGATGTAGTCGAGGCTCGTGATGATTTCGTCCAGGCGCTGCCACAGGCGCGCCCAGGCATCTCCGGCGTCGTCAGCAGCGCGCGCCACGGGGCCACTCAGGCCCGCAGTGCCCGATGGCAGTATGCCGATCCCCTTCAATCGCGATTTGAGCAAAGGCGTTCGCCCAAGACGAGCCGCCAATGCATGCAGAGCGGGCGTCAGTTCCAAAAGCCGTTTTCCACTGGCGCGGCGGATCTCCAGTTGCAGGGTTGCGGCACGATCCGTCAACCAGGCGAAGCCGAGCTGGCGCCCCGTTTGCGCCAGCCAACCCAGGTGACTGGCGATGCGCTCACATTCAAGCGCCACGGCCCGGGCCTGATCGGTTGCCGAATCGTTCTCAAGACCAGCCGCCCGCTCGATTGCCAGGCAGGCCAGCAGTCGGTAGCTCACGCTGGCCAGTGGCATGGCCGACGCCAGGCGCTCGATAAAGGTCTCGGCGTCGATCTCCTTGCCTTTTTCACTCTCATTGATCATGCCCACCAAGGATGTGGCCTGTCCTTCTGTTACGCCGTCACCGTCAAGAGTCAGCGTCAACTTGAGCCCACCAGGCAGACCGGGGAAAACCGGACCGAACGGCACCTCCATCCAGTCCATCGCCAACCCGTCGGCGCTACGAGGCAGGTCCTTGGTCACTTCAATCATGGACATGAATCCCGAGGCGCCGTGGTCATGCCCACCATGATCATGACCCCTATGACCGTGACCTACATGATCATGGCCACCATGTTCGTGGCTATCATGACCGTGCTCACTGTGATCATGCCCCGAATTTTTCTCCTCCGCGTCGCCGTCGGACTCATCGTGCTGGTGCTTGTGTCCGTGATCATGATGGTTTTCGTGCGAGTGCTGATGACCCTCGTGCTGCTCATGATCGTGCTCATGCGAATCATGATGTTCATGGCAGTGACCATGATGACGTTCTTGTTCATGGTGTTCGTGCTGCTGCGCATGATCATGATGCTGGTGTTCGTGCTCATGGTGCCGGTGCTCGCGATGATCGTGCCCATGGTCATGGTCATGCTCGGGGGCCGGCTCCCCTGCCTCCCGGGCGACCAGGTCCATGCCACACTTGGGGCAACTACCCGGCTCGTTCTGGACAACATCCGGGTGCATGGGGCAGACATACTCGATCCTGGCGTGCAGAACAGCGGCGTCGAAATCCTCGGGAGAGGAGGCAAAAGCGCCTTCCGCCAGCGCCCGTCTCAGCCGGTCAACCGCGTCGGTCAGTGCCTCTTGCGAGATACCTGAGGAAACATCGGCGCCCGGTAAAGATGACGGTACCGGTCCGCCCAGCACAAGGATGGCGCGCGGCCGGGGCATCTGCGCGTAGAGCACCGCCACGGCCTCGCTCATTTTTTCTGAAAGCCCTCCAATGACCAGAAGCACACCTGAATCGCGAGGTGTGGAGGTGATGCGCATACCTGTCGCAGCAACGTCCAAGCCGCACGCCAACGCTACTTCCGGCCCCGGGATGATCAGACAACTCAGGTCGTGCGCCAAGGCACGAGAGACCCACTTCTGAAGCACAGAGACTCGTTTCAGCCACTGACGTGAGCCCGTATTGCGGATTTCTGGATTAAAAGTCATTGCCGCCCAAGAGCCCCTTGGCTCCAGCCGTAGAGCAAACCAAGAAAGAGAATGGCAAGGAACACCCCCATGTCATACAAAGCAACCAGCCCTACTTCCCTGTATACAACGGCCCATGGGTACATGAACGCCATTTCCATGTCGAAGGCCAGAAAGAGCAGCGCGTAGCCATAGTACCGTGCGTGATAGCGGCCCCAGACCGGATCCCGGGACAAGGCTCCGGAACTCGCCGGTACATCCTTGCCCGGTTCACTGCGTGTAGGACCAATGGCACGGGCAAGCCCATATAGGGCCAGAACGGTAGCCGCAATGCCGAGCACCAGGGAAAGCAACAGAGCGTATTGCTCTAGAACACTCATCATTAAACCTCCAGGTCAAATAACTCAGTGTGCCCTACACGTAAATTGACCCCGACCGCGCATGCCATAACCTCAGACGGCGGATGTCAGGCGGAACAGGCTGCTTTTCTCATCCATCCACCGGCCTATCGGTGGTCCCTTTCATAGCGACGCCGCAGCAACATGGAGTTGCCAATGACGGAGAGCGAACTGACAGTCATTGCCACCACACCGATCATCGGGTGCAGCAACCCGGCAGCTGCTATCGGAATGGCGGCGGCGTTGTACCCACTTGCCCACAACAGATTTTCAACGATCTTTTTGAAGGTGGCACGGGACAGCACCATGGCATCAACGACACCAGACAGTTCCCCACGGACCAGAGTAACGTCCGCGGCTTCTATGGCCACATCCGCGCCGGCGCCTATTGCAATACCCACATTCGCCTGTTTCAGAGCCGGGGCGTCATTGATCCCATCACCCACCATGGCGACGTGGTTGCCATACTTTTCCTGAAGCTCCCGGATGGCATCAACCTTGCCCTCTGGCAGCACTCCGGCACGCACCTCGTCAATGCCGACTTCGCGGGCAACGGCCTTGGCAGCACGCTCGTTGTCACCGGTAATCATCACCACGTAAAGCCCTTGCTGGTGCATGGCCTGAATGGCCGCAACCGATTCGTCCTTGAGCGTGTCGGCAACCGCGACGATGCCAAAAGCCTGGCCTTCCCGGGCAACGATGACGGCGGTTCTGCCCTGGTTCTCAAGGTCTTGAAGATTCTGATCCAGAGCTTCCAGCCCATTAACGCCATGTTCTTCAAGCAGAAGACGATTACCAATCAGTACGGTTTTCCCATCGACCGCACCCGATACACCCCGGGCGCCAGTGGAGCGGAAATCAGCAACCCTTACGGGCTTTATACCTCGCTCTCTGGCCCCGTCCACGATGGCACGGGCAATGGGATGCTCGGACGCATTTTCCACCGTTGCCACTAGCTCCAGCAGTTCGGTCTCCTCGACTCCTTTGGCCGTTATCACGTCCGTAAGCTTCGGCTCGCCCCGGGTGATGGTGCCGGTTTTATCCAACACCATCACTTTGACATCCTTGAAGGTCTGTATCGCCTCACCCGAGCGAATCAGGATACCCCGCTCGGCACCAACGCCCGACCCCACCATGAGTGCAGTCGGCGTTGCCAACCCCAATGCGCAGGGGCAGGCAATCACCAGCACGGCGATCGCGGCAAGGATAGCCAACACCGGCGTGGCAGCCATCGGGTCTACCCACGGCAGGAAACCGGCCCCCCACTCGAGGACTGGCCGGAGCGAATCTGCGGCCAGCAACCAGGCAACAAGACTGCCCAGCGCGATAATCAGAACCAGCGGCACGAAGCGACCCGTCATACGGTCGGCAAATTCCTGAATAGGCACCCTGGACCCCTGGGCCTCGTCAATCAACTTCACAACCTGGGCCAGAAAGGTATCACCCCCGACACGGGTGGCCTTGACCCTCAGGCGGCCTTCCTTGTTGATGGTGGCGCCGATAACCGTGTCTCCCGAGCTTTTATAGACAGGCACCGACTCTCCAGTGGCGATGGATTCATCTACATGGCTCTCACCTTCCACGACTTCACCATCCGTAGGCACCTTGTCACCGGGCCGGATGATCATGACATCGCCGGGCGTCAATTCCTTAACGGGAATTTCGACCTCCTCCCCTCCCCGCTCGACACGAGCCGTCTTAGCACCCAGAGTAAGCAACTTGCGGATAGCTTCTGAGGCCTTACCCTTGGCCTTTGCTTCCAGATACCGCCCAAGCATATGGAAGGTCATGATGGTGGCAGCCATTTCGATGAAAGAGGTCATCGGATAGACAAAACCCACCAGTCCGATCAGGTAGGGAGGCAGGCTGCCCATGGAAATCAGCACATCCATGTTGAACGTGCCGTTCTTGAGTGAACGCCAGGACGCCTTATGGGTCGCGGCCCCGCCATAAAGGAAAACCACCGGGAAGCCTAGCGCGGCAACAATTACCAGATACCCTGGAATGGACTGCCAGAACATATGAGGCATCATCAACAACATAATCAGTGTTGTCGGAATCGCAGCGATCCAAAACCTTCGTAGGGCCAGCTTCAGGTAGGCTTCCTCAACGGCGGAGTCTTCCTCCTGGTTGGTCTCCCCCTCGAGAGCGATGGCGGCCACGTCATAGCCGGCACCCTCTATCAGCTTTTTCAACTCATGCTCTGACGGCCCTTCAGGGCCGACCACTACGCTTACTGTGTGGTTCGATATATTGGTTGACGTGCTCTGCACGCCATCGTGTCGTGCCAGCGTGCTTTTAATAATGCCCGCGCAATGGTCGGACCCCATTCCAGGCACCGTCACCCTGAGCGTGGTCGCACCAACTTCCCTGACTGACGCCACGTCATAACCAGCCCCTTCCACAGCGCGTTTGACGGCATCCCCGTCAGGCCCTGATGCTAGAGAACGGACACTCACTCTGTGTTTTGCGATATTCGTCTTTATTCCATCAATACCATCCAGGCGGGTAATTGTCTTACTGATAATACCCGCGCAGTGATCTGACCCCATTCCCGGCACAATTAACTCAAGCTCCCTTAGCCCGGAAGATGCCTGTTTTGCCGCGCTGCCTATCAGGATCTCCCTTCACTGTCTCTTTCAACTGGCCAATCCGCGAACGCGATGAAATAGAGTAGAGCGAGATTGACGATGGGTATCAGTATCAGCACGCCCATCCACCCCGGAAAACCGGTCCGCTGGCAGATACGCCAGGCGGGAATCACCACTGCAATGGCGATCACCAGCATCCACAGCCAGTGCCCAGCCCACATCGTGTTACCAAACATGTCATTGTCCATCATGGTACTGCCCTCCACGTCGAATTCTGGTTATTAGTGATGATGAGCATGAGATTCCTTGTGCCCTGATTGTCCGGCTTTTGCGGCCCTTTTCAGGAACGCCTGCTCGGCCACGGCGATAGCAATCATGGTGACAACCGCCACACCAATGACAAAGGGATCGGTATTCAGTTTGACCCAGACAAAGCCGCCGAGTACAAGCAAGTCCAGCAGGATGGCCGTCGCCGGCACCCACACATTGGCTTTCACATCTTCCCGCAGGTAGCGAAGCACGCCCCAATGGATAGCAATGTCCATGATCAGGTAAAAAATGATGCCCAGTGCCGCGATCCGGGAGAGATCAAAGAAGGCCGTCAAAACCAGCCCCAGGACCACGGTGTATACCAACGTGTGCTTTTGGATACTGCCCGGCATACCGAAATGACGATGGGGAACCAGTTTCATTTCGGTTAACATCGCAAGCATACGTGAAACCGCAAAAATACTGGCCAGAATGCCGCCGGCGGTGGCCATCATGGCAATGGCAACCGTGAACCAGACCGCGTACTCTCCCAGAGCTGGGCGCGCTGCGGCAGCAAGCGAATAGTCCTGCGTTTCGATGATTTCAGCCAGCGACAGGTTACTGGCCACAGCAAAACCAACCAGGGTGTAAATTACCACGCAGGCCGCGATGGAAATAATGATGGCTCGCCCTACATTCCGCTTGGGATCTATCACTTCGGAACCGCTGTTAGTGATCGTAGTGAAGCCCTTGAAGGCGAGTATTCCAAGTGCCGTTGCACCCAGGAAATTACCCGTTGCTCCGGCTTCGCCCGTGCTTGAAAAGTCGACCAACAGACTGTCGGCAACCCATACACCCACGACCCCGAAAATCAGTATGCCTCCGATCTTCAGGATGCCTATGAAGGAGGCCACCCCCTGAATCATTCGGTTACCGAGCAGGTTGATCAGAAACGCCGCCAGGATCAGCGACACACCCAGAATGGACACCATGCGACCACTTTCATCACCACCGAACAGTTGCATGGTGTAGGAACCGAAAGTACGCGCGAGGAAGCTCTGGGCGATCACCATCGAGAAATACATCAGCAAGGCGTTGAACGCGGTCGGCAGCCGATTGCCATAGGCTTTGTAAAGGTACATGCCAATGCCCCCGGCTGACGGCCAGGCATTGGAAATCTTGACGTAGGAATAAGAACTGAAGCTGACGATCACCGCGGCCGCCAGAAACGCCAACGGGAAAAGAACCCCCGTCATCTGCGCCATTTGCCCGGTAAGGGCAAAGATACCGGCGCCAATCATGACGCCGGTACCCAGCATAACGGTTCCCGTGAGGGTGAGACTGCCTTCCTTGTAGCGAGTAGTTCTGTCCTGCTCCCTGCTCATCTAACCTCCAGCTATTTTCGTTTCATGGGCGGGATCTTTGAACAGCAAAACGGATCAAGTTTGGCATTGGCACGTACGTTATCATCTGTAAACCGGTACCACGCCAGTTTCCGTTTAGTCCACCCCCCCCCTTCAACCGACCGCCATGTGCTTCAATCGCCTCCAGCAACTGATCGGTGGACCAATGGGTTCCATCGAAGGTGACTTGCAGTTGGTTATTTGCCTTGCGTTCGGCAAAATCTACACAGGGATGATGGTTGAGTTCGTGAATAAAATCAAACCATTCGCCCTCTTCAATACCTTCAACGGCAAGTTTCCGCCGCAGCAGGAACTGCTCCTGGTTCGATGCTTTATGTGCTTTAGTCATGACAGGCACCTCCTCGCCTATTCATTTCACACCAATAACAACATGCGGACCTGAACTGCGACTGAAAATCGACGAAGGCTGTCGAAAATTTGATGTGAATCAAAAAAAAGAGCCAGGACAAACCCTGGCTCATTATTCCGATCAGAACGCGATGCGGGCACCGATGACGGCGAACCAGTCTTCTGTACCACCGCCCTCGGCTCTAGCAAAATCTGCGCTATCGCCGTACTTGCGCTCGTGCACCACACCCACATAAGGCGAGAACGCACGGTCTATCAGGTCGTAGCGGAGCCGGAGGCCGGTTTCGGTGGAAACCAATCCTTTGCCGATGCCAATTTCCCTGTCTTCACTGAACGCTACCGTCGCATCCAGCGTTGCGGAAAGGATCCAATAGTTAGTGAGCAGCAGCTCGTACTCTGCGTCAAGTTCGGCTGAGGTATCTCCATCCTTGCTGACATACAAGTTTGCATCGATCTCAAACCATTGTGGGGCAAGCCCAGCGACACCCAGCACGGCATAAGTGCGATCCGGCCCTTCAGGCGTATCGAAACGCACGCCCGCTTTGGCGTCGAAGAACTTGGAGATAGGGATCTGGCCGACCAGCTGGTTTTCCAGCGTTTCGTAGGCCTGCTCCTCTATCTCGTACTCCCCGGTTGTGAGCAGCCGGACTT
>NZ_JAVVLT010000019.1:0-14750 GCF_036224885.1 Marinobacter sp. OP 3.4 | reverse complement strand
CCGTGAATACATCCCTGTAGGCTCTTCAAAAACGTCCCTGTTTTTGAAGGTCCCGGAAAACGGCCTCACCTTGCACGCCCGTGCCTTGGATGCTGGCCGCCCAGCGTAACCGGCATAGAATTAAACCTCACCTTCCTGCTGACTCAAACTCGCGTAAAGCCGCAAATAATCCGTGCTGGTGATAATGCCGGTGGGGCTGCCATCAGGGCCCACCACCAGGGCTGCGTCCAGTTGGTGGGCCAGCATCAGGCGGGCAAGCTGATGGGCATCGGTCTCCGGGGAAGCGGTCAGAAATGCCGGCAATTCAATGTGCTGGAAGCTTTGAGAGATGTCGTGCTGACGGTTTTCATGGAGCCAGGCCAGTATCCAGCGGGTATCCACCAGACCGCCAACCGCACCGTCGGCGGTGATCACGATATGGTGTATGGCATGCTGTTCCATCTGATCCAGGGCATCGGCCAGGGTGGACTCCGCCGGTAACGAGTGGATCCAGGGGCTGCAGACCCGGCTGACCGGCAGGTAGGCGCGTTCCGGTTCCGGCTCGGCTTCATCCGCCTGGCTGTAGTGGGCCACGGCACGCCGGGCATGGACTTCCCGGGCCTGCTGGAAGGCCCCGTCGGAGATCTCCTCGCTGCTTTCCCGCAGGACATGGGATTCACTGGTTTCTTCCAGGTTACCCACGCGCCTGTTGCGGAAAATCTCCGGTAAACGGGTTCCCGTTGGTCGTCCGGGTTCGCTGACGTGTATGGCCATTACTGCTCCTGATGGTCCGGGTATCCGGGCATACCGCTGTCATCCTGCAACTTAAGGCAAGATCGACAACACTACGTTACCCGTTTATCGGCCAACAGGGAAAAAACTGGAACGCAAATCAGGCAATGCGGCTGGTTGTCACCGTCTCGGCGAGGCAGCGCTTGGGATCAACCCGTGCCGCCAGGGACCGGGGCAGGGCGCGTGGCTCACCACACAGGCAGTCGGCCAGGTATTCCGCCAGCAACGGGGCCCACATCAGCCCCTTGCTACCCAGACCGGTGAACAGCCAGGCGCCGTCCAGGACCTGCGCCTCGCCATTGACCAGGGGGCCGGCGATTGGCTGGTAGTCATGGGTGGTGCAACGGAAGGAGACCCGTCCGGAGGCTGAGGATGCCAGATTTTCCTCCCGGAGTATGCCCGGCACCATGTCCGCCAGTGCGTCGATGTTCTCCTGGTGGCTGCTGAGACGTTCCTGTGGGTCGGGGTCGTGCAGATCGAAGGTGGCGCCGGTGATTACCTGGCCGCCCATCGGCGGGTTCAGGTAACGGGTTCCGGTGACTACGGCCCGGGGCTGGGCCGTGAGGGAAGTCGCCGGCAGCGCCGTCACCTGGCCGCGTATGGCCTTCATGCGGTAGTCGCCCACTACCGGCATCAGTGAGCGTGTCTGATGGCCGGCGGCAATCACCACCGCATCGGCCACCAGGTCCTGCCGGCCTTCCCCCGAGAGGCACCAGCGACTGTTGCAGGGCAGCAGGCGGGTGGCCCGGAAGCCGAACTCGGTCTGGATGTTCGGGTGCGCCAGCAGGGTGAGGCACAGGCGGGCCGGCTCCAGCCAACCGGACTGTCCGAACCAGAGTCCGCCTTTGGGGCAGGGCACGCCGGTGAGGGTGGTGGCCTGTTCGGCGGAAACCGGGCGCAGGATGCCCTGGGGGTACTGGTTCTGTTGCAGGAATTTCTGTTGGCGTTGCTGTTCATGGTCCGATTTGGCCATCATCAACAGGCCGGTCGGGTGCCAGACGTCGGGGGTGTTCAGGGGATAGTAGCGCTGGGCGTGGAGCAGGGCCGCCAGGCTGAGCTGTGTCTGGGCATTGAACTGCACGCCCAGCTTGGCATACAGGGCGCCCTGGGCATTGCCGGACGCCCCGGCGCCGGGCCCTTCGCCCTGGTCGGCGACGGTCACCCGCATACCCCTTTCGGCCAGGTTACGGGCCAGCAGGCTTCCTGCGAGGCCCGCCCCCACCACCAGGATGGACCTGGGGACGCCGCAAGTCCGGCGATCACTGGCAGGCAGTTCGCCGCGGATCATGTCCCGTTTGTGGCCGAATCCGGCGACTTTCTCCATCCGGAAACCGGCCTCGGCAAACCCCCGGCGAATACGACCGACGGAGGTGAAGGTGGCCAGGGTGGCCCCGGGGCGGCTGTGGCAGCGAACCAGGTCGATGATCCGTTGTTCCCAGAGGTCCGGGTTGCAGGCGGGGGCGAAGCCATCCAGGAACCAGGCGTCGGCCTCGAACGAGAGGTCTTCCAGGGCCTCCACCGCATCGCCCAGGTAGAGAGTCAGACGAACCCGGCCGCCATCCAGCACAAGCCTGTGACAGCCCGTCACCAGCGGTGGATACTGCTGCTGCAGCGTTGCGGACAGTGGCGACAGTTCGGGCCAGAGGGCAAGGGCCTGACGGAGGTCCTCAGCCCTCAGGGGATAGCGCTCAACGGAGACAAAATGCAGGCTGGCACCGGTCGGCGCATGGTCCCGGAAAGCCTGCCAGGCGGCCAGGAAGTTCAGCCCGGTGCCGAAACCGGTCTCTCCGATGACGAAGGTATCGCCCTCGTTCAGACTGGCGAAACGGTCGGGCAGGCGGTTATGGCCCAGGAACACATAGCGGGTTTCCTCCAGTCCGTTCTCCCGGCTGAAATACACGTCACCGAAGCGGGCGGACACGGGCTGGCCGTCGCGCCACTCCAGGGTTGCCGGTTCAATGGAAGGCAGGGACGGTGCAAGTGGTTCCATGGGCTACTGCTCGTCGTCGATAAGTCGGATCGACTGGATGATCACCGGTTCCACCGGCACATTGGCCATGCCGTTGGCGCGGGTGGTCTGGACGTTGGCGATGGCGTCCACCGCGCCCATTCCCTGCGTCACGGAGCCAAACACGGTATAGCCGGGGCTTGAGCGGGTGGCGTTCAGGTGCGGATTGTCCGCCAGGTTGATGAAGAACTGGGAGGTGGCGGAATCCGGGTTCCGGGTCCGGGCCATGGCTATGGTGCCGCGGAGGTTTTTGGCGGTCTGCCGGGACTCGTTTCTGATGGGGTCGTCGGTGGCCTTTTTGCGGAGGTCGCTGTCGAAGCCGCCGCCCTGGATCATGAAGCCGGGAATCACCCGGTGGAAGACAGTGCCGTCGTAGAAGCCCTGCTCCACGTAATCAAGGAAGTTGGCCACGGTTTCGGGGGCAATGTCCGGCCGGAGCCGAATCTCGAAGGCGCCTTCGGTGGTGGATACCCGCACCTGGGGCAGATCGTCGTTGTCAGCGGATGCGTCCTGGGCCTGGGCGGAAAGTGTCCATCCAAGCATGGCCAGTAGCAGCGTAACGGTGGCTGCGAGGCGGTTCAGGCCTGGGGCAGGGAGGTGAATGCGCAGGCGATCCATGACGAGCTCCGTTCGGTGAATGACCGCCTGAAGTTTACCAGAAACCGTGGGGCCAGTGACCCCGGTTGCCGGGCAAATTACCAATTCGTCTGGATTCTTGTAAGGCCTGATTGCCGGTCCGGAGGTCAGGCGCTGGCGAGAATGTTTCTCTGGCCAACGGAGGTTTGCTGGCCAGTGGCGCCGTAAAGTTTCTGTTGTCCGGAACTGCCACGGAAGATATCCGTCAGCTTGGCAAGCCGTGCCTGGAGGTGGCTGACCACCTTGCTGTTCTGCTGGTTCAGGGCATGGCAGTCGGCGAGGGCGGTCTGGGCCTGCTCCCAGCTCCGGTGGAGGTCGCTGAGTCCGGCGCTGCGGATAAAGCGGGAGGGGTGCCCCTGATCCGGCCGGAATCCCATTTCGACCAGCAGGTGTACCTTTTGGCGGGCCCGTTCCCGGATACTGGTCAGGAGCGTGTTTTTCTGTTCCGTTAGTGGCTCGATGGCGCGGACATCCGCATTGGCCAACAGGGCCTTCTCTTCCTCCAGCAGTGTTGCGAGTTGCCGGAGCTGGGCCAGGTCCTGGTCAAGGAGTACCTGGAGTTTGTCTACGGTGGCAGTGGCCATGGTTTACCTCACCCGAAAATGCTTTTATCCATCTCAAGCATTTTCTGGGCCACTTTCTCCGCATCCACCTTGTAGGAACCGTCCGCCAGTGCAGCGCGAATCGCTTCCACGCGGCTGTCGTCCACTTCCGGGTAACTGTCCAGTTTCTCTCCCATCTGCCTGAGCTCCTTGGCCTGTTTGCTCAGGTTGACGTTCTCGCCACGGGCGGACTGGGCCTGCTTGCCCGACTGTTCGGCGGGCGCCGGCTGGTTGCCGGTTTTGGTGTCAGTGGCCTTGTCCGTGGTGGTTTTGGGGGAGTTAACCTGATTGTTGCCAATGCCGTTAAAGTTAACTGCCATGACGATACCTTCTCTAGCTGCTTGCCGCTCCATGGCGGTCGAAATTTGGGTCTTGCCCGTTTATCGACGGGTTTAGCCCTTTCTTGAGTAAAACTTTGTTCATCTTTTGTGGCGACGTGAACCGGTTCACCGTTGGTCTCTTCCCGGGTGGCTGCCAGCGGCAACCGGATGCCTGTCCCGGCAGATTCTTGCCGCATACTGTCCCCGCCGAATACTACATGGCCACTTCAACCCGACCCGGTGCCACTACCCGGGCCCGCAATGTCCGGGACGAGGACAGGTTTTCCACCAGCACCTGTTCGCCGATCCGGGCATTGGCCAGTGCCTTCCCCCGGGTGCTCACGGCGAATCCCTGGTTACGGGCCGTGATCATAACATGGTCGCCCCTTGCCACGGCATCCGGCGTGATCACCAGGTGCGGCGTGAAGGGGGTACCGGCCCTGACGGAACGCTTCATTTCCAGTCCGACCAGGTTGTCCAGCCGGGTTATGGTTCCCTGCCGCACCGAGTTCACCTGCACCCGCTGGGTGGTCACCATGGCGCGGGTAATCCGGTCACCCCGGTTCAGGGGCCTGGCGGCCACGAAGGCATCGCCGTGGATCTCAAGGGATACCGACAGGTACATCCGCCATGGTCGCTCACCCTGACAGGACACCAGCAGGGAAGGCTGGGTGGTCTCCATCGGATCGCTGCTGAACTCAACGTCGATCCGGTCGTTCGTGCAGGGGGCCAGCTTGAGTCGCGGATCCAGGCTGCCGAGGGTAAAGCTTGCCTCAAGTCCTTCGTCCTGCTGCTGGCGGACAAAGTCCTCCATGAAGGCCCGACCGGCGGCCAGGATCTCATCCGGACCCGTCGAGTCAGCCGCCAGGGCGGTATTGCCGCTGATGGCGATAAGGATGATGGCGATTAAACTGCGCATTTGGCCGGCTTTGTCCTATGCTGTCTCGAAAGGTGCCAGGAAACGTGGTCGGCGGTGGCGCTGGGCTCTGGCAGAGGCTCTAAACTTTCCCGGATACCAGCCGTTACACAACTCAGCCCCGGGCGACGCTACAATGCGACGACTGAGGCATTAAGGAATGCTGGACCGTCGGATCCTTGTCGCTCCGTCCACTTTCCTGGCCATATACCAATAAATAAGCAACTACTGTGCCCGGTCTGCCCTTGAGGACTCTCCGGGGCGGTGAGCTGCCAGCACAGTTTCCGGGAGTTTCGAATGGCAGGCGTCCTTGACAGTGTTAACCAACGTACCCAGCTGGTGGGGGAGAATCGCCTTGAGTTGTTGCTGTTCCGCCTCCGTGGGCGTCAGCTTTATGGCATTAACGTGTTCAAGGTCAAGGAAGTGCTGCCGTGTCCCAGACTGACCTCCATTCCCAACAGCCGCTCGGTGGTGCGTGGCGTGGCTCATATCCGTGGAGAGACCATTCCCATCATCGATCTGTCCATGGCGATCGGCGGGCCGGCGCTGCCGGACGATCAGGTATCCGCCAGCTTCGTGATCATCACCGAATATAACCGGCGCACCCAGGGGTTCCTGGTATCCGGAGTTGACCGAATCGTGAACATGAACTGGGAAGACATCATGCCGCCCCCCAAGGGTGCCGGCAAGGAAGTCTACCTGACGGCAGTGACCCGTCTCGACGATGCCCTGGTTGAAGTCATCGATGTCGAAAAGGTGCTGTCCGAGGTGTCTCCCCTCAAAGAGGATGTGGGTGAGGAACTTCTCTCCCGCAACACCCGCGACCGCAGCGCTTCCCGTCCGGTTCTGGTGGTGGATGACTCATCGGTGGCCCGGCGCCAGATGGTCCGTTGCCTGACCGCCATTGGTCTGGAGGTTGAGTCCCGCAATGATGGCAAGCAGGCGCTGGAGTTCCTGAAAGAGGTCATCGCCGACGGCAGCAGGATCACGGACCATGTTTCCATGGTGATCTCCGATGTGGAGATGCCCGAAATGGACGGCTACACTCTGGTCGCAAGGTGCAAAAATGACCCGGCACTCAAAGACCTGTACATTATGCTCCATACGTCGTTGAGCGGTATTTTCAACCGGGCAATGGTGCAGAAGGTAGGGGCTGACGATTTCATGGCGAAGTTCAGCCCCGACGAGCTTGCCGAGCGGGTGATGGAAATACTCGACCGTGAATAGCGGGCCTGCCGGCATCGGCGCTCCCGTCTGACATTTCAATCGACCGCAGAGATCTGATGAAAGCAGACATCACTCCCCAGGAATATGATGCCTTCAAGAAATTCCTGCAGGATGCGTCTGGCATCCTGTTGGGTGATAACAAACAGTACCTGGTGAAAAGCCGTTTACGCCGACTTCTTGAGGACAACGCGCTGGACTCCCTGGGCGACCTTTTGCAGCGTCTCCAGCGCCCCGGCTCCACGCAATTGAAGGAAACGGTCATCGATGCGATGACCACCAACGAAACCCTCTGGTTCCGGGATAATCATCCGTTCCGTATTCTCTCTGAAAAACTGTTGCCGGAACTGGCGGCAAGGGGCGGCACCCAGCCCCTGAGAATATGGTCCGCTGCGTGCTCCACCGGCCAGGAACCCTATTCCATCGCCATGGCCATTGAGGAATATAAACGGTTCCAGCCCGGTCGGCTGAAGAACGAGGTGAGGATCACCGCCACGGATATCTCACGCTCGGTGCTGGATACGGCCAAGCGGGGTGAATACGAGATGCTGGCCCTGGGCCGGGGCCTGTCCCAGGAACGGCTGCGCCACTTCTTCACCGCCCTGCCCAGTGGCGGCTGGAAGGTCAAACCCCAGGTGCAGCGCATGGTGGAATTCCGGGAGCTGAACCTGATGGACCGTTACGTACTGGGGCGGTTCGA
This sequence comes from Marinobacter sp. OP 3.4, assembly GCF_036224885.1. Lineage (NCBI taxonomy): Bacteria > Pseudomonadati > Pseudomonadota > Gammaproteobacteria > Pseudomonadales > Marinobacteraceae > Marinobacter > Marinobacter sp. OP 3.4. The sequence continues at coordinate 7,573 of NZ_JAVVLT010000019.1, read as the reverse complement.
CCTGATCTTCTGCCGCAACGTGCTGATCTACTTTTCCGGGGAACATAAACGGGACATCCTCACCAGGATGCACAGTTGCCTGAATCCGGGGGGCTACCTCATACTGGGTGCGTCGGAATCGCTCAACGGCCTGTCCCACCTGTACGACATGGTCCAGTGTCATCCCGGTATCATTTACCGCCGTAAACAGTAATGACTGGCAACAGCCACCGGATTCCCCATGATGCTGAACCGGAATCCGGCTGACATCAGCGTGGCCATGGAACAATCCGGATGAGCCCGATCAATTTCCGTCATCTCTATTATTTCTGGGTGATCGCCCGGGAAGGGGGCATCCAGCGTGCCAGTGAGATACTCGACCTTACCCCACAGACTCTTAGCGGTCAGCTCGCGACCCTGGAGAACGAACTGGGTGGTCCGCTGTTCCTGCGCCGGAACCGATCCCTGAAGCTGACGGATTTTGGTAACGCGGTGTACGGTTATGCGGACGATATGTTCAGGGTTGCTGAATCCCTGACTGAAATGGTCCGTCGACCTCCCGAGAACCGCCCGCTCTCGCTGACCGTTGGGTTGTCGGCATCGATTCACAAGCTAATCGCCTACCACCTGCTGGAGCCAGCCCTGGGGCTGAGTCGCGAAGTGCGCCTGCACTGCCGGACCGGTGACAACAACAGCTTGCTGGAGCGGTTGGCAAGAAAAGAGCTGGAAGTGGTGCTTACCGACCGGCAACCCGGCCCCGGTCAGGCCGGTTCGTTCCTGGCTCACCGCCTTGCGAGTTCATCCATCTCCCTGTTTGCCTCCGCGCCACTGTCGACATCCCTGCGAGAAGGGTTTCCAGGGAGTCTCGACGGCGCGCCGTTTCTGGCCACTTCGGTGGACGCCCCCTACTTTACGGAACTGATGAACTGGTTTGCCGGTAATCAGGTGAAGGTGCGGGTAGTGGCGGAGGTGGATGATAGTGCCCTTATCAAGGTTTTCGGCCGGGAAGGGCTGGGCTATTTTGCCGCCCCCACGGCGATTGCAGATGAGGTCTGCCGGCAATACAAGGTGGAAACCGTAGCCCGTATTGATGATGTGCAGGACGTACTCTATGCGGTGACCCGCGCTGGCCATATCCATCACCCGGCCGTGGAGGCCATCGTCCAGCCACGGCCGGACCTGCAGAATGGTTCGAAAAAAGCGAACAATACTGCTCAGAAAAGTTGATTCATTGCGAGCTTCCCGCAATGCAGTATTGACCTGTCGATGACACAGGAGACCGCCCATGAAAACCATTCATAAATTCCGTATCAATGCAGGCAAGGAAACGACCCGTCTCACCCTGAAGAACGGATTCCGAGTGGTACGGTGCGAATATCTGGTATCGGAGAAGGGGGTTTATCTCTGGATCGAACAGCCTTTGAAAGTGACCACTCCCACCGTTGAGCGACAGTTCCGGGTCGCGTTCTCCGGTGAGCCGGTGCCCGAAAACTATCAATACCTCGGTACGGCACTTGACCCTTTCGGCCCGGAGGCCTACCACGTATTTGAGGTGCCCGCCGGGGCAGCGTCGTCCACGGTGGAGGCGTCCGAACGACACACTGCAGATCCTGCATTGATAGGTCAGACTCGCTATCGGCCCATTGCAGCGAACTGAGTGACCAACACACTGAACCTTTGAGGGCCCTCCGCGGGCCCTTTTTTTTCGCACGTTACCAGACAGAGCCTGAATGGCTCTTCTGAGCCACCCACCTCAGAGATTTCAAATGCCGGATATTGTTGTAATGTTCTTCCTGCTGGGCCTGGTTGCCGGGGCCCTGCGATCGGACCTGGAAATTCCCAAGGCCGCCTACGATGTGCTCAGTCTGTTGCTGATGCTCACCATCGGATTGAAAGGTGGCATGGCGCTGCACGGCAACCTCAGTGTCGAACTTTTTGCTGAACTGATGGTGGTCGCGGCGCTCGGTTTTGTGTTGCCATTTGTGCTGTTTCCGGTGTTGCGGTACGTGGTTGGTCTGAATGTGGCCAATGCCGCCAGCCTGTGCTGTCATTATGGCTCCGTCAGCGCGGGAACCTTTGCCGTGGCCATGGCCTGGGTCGAGGCTCGCTCATTGCCAACTGGCGGGGAGGTCACCCTGTACCTGGTACTGCTCGAGCTGCCCGCTATTCTGATGGGGCTCTGGTTCTACCGCCGTTTCTCCGGTGAAAGGACCCGTGATACAGGTTCGATCCCGTTATGGCAGGAAACCCTCACCAACCGCAGCGTGGTTCTTCTGGTTGGGGGTGTGATTATCGGCATGCTCTACGGTTACGCCAATGGCGACAAGGTGACTGCCCCGCTCACTGAGGCCTTTTCACTGATCCTGGCGCTGTTCCTCCTCGAGATGGGACTGGTGGCCTCTGAAACCCTTCGTCGCCTGCGGCTGGGGGACTGGAAACTGCTGGTCTTTGCGGTAGCCGCGCCGCCGCTGATGGCATTGCCGGGGCTTCTGGCAGGGGCATGGATCGGTCTTGAACCGGGCAACCTGGTGATCCTGGCAACCCTGACCGCCAGTGCGTCCTATATTGCAGCACCCGTGGCAGTGCGACACGCTATTCCTGACGCCGATATCGGCATGGCGATGCTGGCGTCTCTTGGCATGACGTTTCCGTTCAATGTCATGCTGGGTATTCCACTGTATGGGTTGTTTGCCGGCTGGCTCACGGCCTGAGACAGCTGTTCCGGTCGGCAGAGGGGGCTCCCGGAGAGCGCGCTGCAAAAGTCATAGTTTGCTATGGTGATGGATGAACGCAGGGAAGACGGCAGGGTGTATGGCGGTCTTCAGTGCCGGGGATGACAAAGGCAGTTGCTGAACCCACTGTAGTCGGGAGACCAGATGACAGGACCTATTCTTCTCAGTGCCGCCCTGGTACTGCTCGCGGTCACGGTGCTGGGAAGGGTGCCAATACATGACTGGTGGGCCAGGGCCTGTGAATTTCCCCGCCTCCAGATAGCGACCCTGGCGCTGGCCGTGATGGTGCTGTCGCCCCTTGCCGACACACCCTGGTGCTGGTGGGTGTTGGGGGTGGGGCTGTTCGTGCTTGTCGTACAGCTTTTTCGTATCCTTCCCTGGACACGCCTGTGGCCGTTGCAGGTCCAGCCTGCCGAACCAGGGCAGGAAGACCGGTGTTTCACCCTGATGGTCGCCAATGTGCTGACCTCCAATCGGAACAGCGACGACCTGATACGCCAGGTCCGGGACCGGGAGCCGGACCTGCTGCTGACCCTGGAATCGGACCAGTGGTGGGGCGACCGGCTGGACGAGGCCTTCGGCGACTGGCCCTGCATCATCCGTATTCCCCTGGACAACCTCTACGGCATGCACCTGTATTCCCGCCTGCCCCTGGAAGAATCGGAGGTGAAATATCTGATCCAGGACGATATCCCCTCCATTCACGGCTGGCTGAAACTGCCTGCCGGCTACAGGATCCGTTTCCATGCGGTCCACCCCCGACCACCAGCGCCCAGTGAGAGCAAGGAGTCCCTGTGGCGGGATGCGGAGTTGTTGCTGATCGGACGGGAGATCCGCGAGGCCGGGCACCCCTCGGTGGTGGCCGGTGACCTGAACGATGTGGCCTGGTCACGTACCACCCGGTTGTTCTGCAAGGTAAGCGGCATGCTGGACCCCCGGCGCGGGCGGGGCATGTTCAGTACGTTCCACGCCGGGCACTGGTTTCTGCGCTGGCCCCTGGACCACGTTTTCACCAGCGAGCATTTCACCGTCGGTCACATCGAGCGGCTGGATTATTTTGGCTCGGATCACTTCCCAATCCTGGTAACCCTGTGCTATCGCCCCTCCCGGGCAGACGAACACGAGGCTCCGGAAGCGGACGGCGAGGATCGACAGGAAGCCCGGGAAACCATCCGGGAAGGAAAAGCCCGGGAGCAGGAATCCTGATCATGCCGGGCGCTTTGCGTCGGGGTGATCCTTCCTGCATTCTGTAATCCGTAACGCAGGTATTATGATCTGGAATGGGAGGTCGTCATCCATGGCTCGCTGGTTCATCGTGGCCGGAGTGGTGCTGGTGGTGATCGGGTTGATTCTCCATTTTGCGCCGGGGCTGTTGCAATGGTTTGGCAAGTTGCCCGGCGACCTGAACTGGCGATCAGAGCGCACCCAGGTGTTCGTGCCCATCACTTCCATGATTATTCTCAGCGTGGTGCTGACGATCCTCCTTAACCTGTTTAACCGGTGAATGGTGCCCATGACGGAAGACTGGCTGATCGGTATTGACCTGGGCGGTTCCAAGACCGAGGTGATCCTGATGGATCGCCACAGCAATGAACATTTCCGTCAGCGTCTGCCCACGCCCCGCAATGACTATCCAGGCACCCTGGACACCATCGCGGAGCTGGTTTCCGAGGCGGAACGTAACGCCGGATACCAGGGGCTATCGGTGGGGGTGGGCATTCCCGGTTCCGTCTCCCGGCTGACCGGTCGCGTCAAGAATGGCAACTCCACCTGGCTCAATGGCCAACCCATGGCGGATGACCTGGCAAGGTTGCTGGACCGGCCCGTGACCCTCACCAATGACGCCAACTGCCTGGCCCTGTCGGAGGCCACCGACGGCGCCGGTGCCGGCCATGAGGTGGTGTTCGCCGCCATCCTGGGAACCGGCTGTGGTGCCGGTATCAGCGTCAACCGCCGGCCGTTGACCGGCCCCAATGGCGTTGCCGGGGAGTGGGGCCATAATCCCTTGCCCTGGACACCGGATGAAGAACTTCACGTACGTCCCTGTTTCTGCGGACGTAATGGATGCAACGAAACCTTCCTCTCCGGCACTGGCATGGCCCTGACCCACCGGCTGCTCTGGGGTGAGACCGCTACCAGCCACACCATCGTCACCGCCGCCCGGGAGGGTCAGGAACAGGCAAGGGCAACCCTGGACCGGTACCTGGATCACCTGGCCCGGGGGCTGGCGTCGGTGATCAATGTTCTGGATCCGGACATCATCGTGCTGGGGGGCGGGTTGTCCAATGTGGCGGCAATCTATGACGAATTGCCGCAGCGGCTGCAACACCATGTCTTTGGTGGCGAGTGCGATACCCCGGTGGTTCGTGCGGCCCATGGCGATTCCAGCGGCGTGCGCGGTGCCGCCTGGCTGGGCAGGACGGGGAACTGAACGGGCGGTCAGATGGCTCCCGCGCTCTCCAGGATAAACACTCCGAGGGTGATGGTGACACTGGCCAGCAGCGTGGTCATGGCGACAATATTGGCAGCCATGCGGGCGTTGCCTCCCAGTGCCTTCACCATCACAAAGCTGGCGGCGGCAGTGGGACTGGCGAAGTAAAGGAACATCAGTCCCAGCTCCCGGCCCTCGAAACCAAGCAGGTAGGCGCCGCCGGTGCACAGGGCTGGCAGGGTCAGCATCTTGAAGCCGGCAGCCCCGAAGGCAGGGCCGCTGTCGCTGCGAATGGCGTTGACAGAGATGGTGGCGCCGATGCAGAGCAGGGCCAGGGGCAGGGTGAGGGAGGCAAAGTAGTCGCCACTGGTCATCACCCATTGCGGCAACTCGATTTCCCACCAGGCGAAGGGCACGGCAATAACAACCGCCAGTATGAGCGGATTGCGGCCGATATCGCCCAGGATGTGCCCCCAGCGGAGTTTCTGTTCCGACTGGTAGGTCAGCAGGACCACCACCGACAGGATGTTATAGGAGATGATCACCAGCCCCAGCAGGATACCCCCGGCAGACAGGCCATAATCGCCATACATGCTGGCGGCCAGGGCCAACCCCACAATCCCACAGTTGCCACGGAAGCACCCCTGCACGTAGACGCCCCGGTCCGGCCTGGGCACCCGCCACAGCGACCATAGCCAGACCAGTGCGAAGCTGCCCAGGGTGGCCATCAGGAAAAACCCAAGCAGGCCAGGATTCAGTGCCGTATCCAGGTCCGCCCGCAGGATGCTGAGAAAGATCAGTGTTGGCAGCGTGGCGCGGAAGACAAGGGCCGACGCGGTGTTAACAAACGCGGAGTCGATCCAGCGGAGCTTACGCAGACCCAGACCAATAAATACCATGGCAAAAACGGGCAGGGTGGTCTCAAGGGTCCTGAGGAAGATCTCGGCAAGGGTCATGGTGGTACCGGGTGGTTGTGGAGCCTGCTAACGTTAAGGGCCGCACTCAGTCCTGTCAATTGAGCCGATAGTCGCGTGGTGCGAACTCCCCCTCCATATTTGAATAATCCTTAACTTCCATTTTTATCGATTATAACGGTTACAATGGAATAACTATCGATTGTCAGGCCGTTCATGTTGACCACCATTACAACATGAGATCTGGACCATATCCCTGCTTATCCGAGCTTTCCGAGCCGCAGGGTGGTCAGCTAGCAGTCTGGTTATTGACCATCGTCACGCATTGCCAGCGCGAATTTTCATAGGCTACCTGGGTTCCCGGTATTTACCATTCGAAAGCAGACAGGGAGTGGCAGCATGGACGCCATTGGTTTCAGGGGGCGTACAGTGCATACCAAAAAGAATGAAACCGGCTTTGCCGATGCCCTGTTCAGGGAGGCGGAAGGTCTGGAACTATTGGGTGACGCCATCACCATTGCCGGTGTTACCGGAGTGCGGGTGCCGGAGATCTATTCCGTCAGCGAAGAGCGGCTGGAAATGACCGGAATCGTGCCGCTGCGGCAGTCTGACGACGTACTTCGCCAGCTCGGCCACGGTCTGGCCCGAATCCACGCGCTTCCCCAGGCCGGCTATGGTTTTCACCGGGACAACTATATCGGCCTCAACCCCCAGAAGAATCGTGAGAGTGACCGCTGGGGTGAGTTCTTTGTGGAATACCGTCTTGGCGTCCAGGTAAGCCTGATCAACGACCAGCGCGTTCGCGACAAGTTCATCCAGTTGCTCGAATCCAAGGGTGGCCTGCTGGCGGAATGGCTGGACGAACGGGTTGCCGGCCCAAGCCTGTTGCACGGTGACCTCTGGTCAGGGAACGCGCTGTTCGACGACACCACCGCATGGCTGATCGACCCGGCGGTCTACTACGGTGATTCGGAGGCCGATATTGCCATGACCGAGATGTTCGGCGGCTTCGGCCCGGAGTTCTATGAAGCCTACAACGAAACCCGGCCACTCCACGGCGACTACGCCCGCAAGCGGGAGATCTACAACCTCTATCACTTCCTGAATCACTACAACCTGTTTGGGGGCTGGTATCTTGGGCCCTGTGAGAAGGGGATGGGGGTTATCAGTAAGCTTTAGGGAGGGGGAGCCCGGGAGGGATTATTCGGCACTTCGTGCCTCACCCCTTCGGGGCCGTCGTCGCTTTGCTCCGACGTTCCTCCGGCTGCGTTGCAGCCTTCGGTCGAACCCGCGAGGGTTCTTCCTACCCACCCAATCAGCCAATACAAAACCCCAGCATTGCTGCTGGGGTTTTGTATTGGCGGAGAGGGGTGAGCCGGGTTCTCGACACGAGCGCAGCTCGTGTCCCGGCGAACGGGATTGGCCTCTGGACACCCCCTGGACGGTCGCCGACCGAACCGGCAATAAAAAAGGTTCATCGCGGATTAGCGTGAAAAAGTAGGAGACGGCGGTAAAAC
>NZ_JAVVLT010000018.1:0-82993 GCF_036224885.1 Marinobacter sp. OP 3.4 | reverse complement strand
TGCCAGCCCTTGATGTGGAACCACCACACCTTCGGACTGGCGCCTTGGCCAGAGGTCTCAGCGTCACGCAGTAGGTTAGCGAATCACCCAGCCGACACGCTAGCTCTTGCCAAGCCCCCGGATACCGACGATAGTATGCGGGAATAAGAACAATAGCCTGACCCAATGAAATAAGGAATGCGACATGACCGTACTTGTACTGGATAGCCCGGAGCTGATCGCCCGCGCAGCGGCACTTGAGGCAGCCCAGGCCAGCAGAGAGGTCCAGGCGGAAGAAACCATGGAAGTTCACACAGACGCACCGGTTTCACCCCCCGGCCAACTGGCCTGCACCCGCCAGGAAAGCACCGTTCAGAAAGCCCGGGAGGAAGCCCTCGCCCTTGTTATCTGATCACCCGCCCGGCTCCCCCGGCCCCAGGGTCGGGACGGGTCGGCGCCCACCCGCAGCCGGGGCGACACCTGGATCAGATCAGGGTTGCACCTGGATCACGTTCCAGACCACCAGTATCGCCATCACCAACAGACTGAGCCAGGTCAGCAGGATACCCGCCAGCCGGGCCATATGCGGCCCACCATGGCCGTTGAACATGCCGTAGGCATGGGCCACACGCCCACCCACGAACGCCATGCCCACCCAGTAGATCCACTGGGCATTGACCCCGTTCAGCTCCCCCACCGCCATCAGGATCAGCGCCATGGGCGCGTACTCCACCAGATTGGCCTGGGCACGCACCGCCACCTCGAACTCCCGGTCGTCATTGACACCCAGACCCTGGCGGTACTTGAGGCGGTAGCGGGACACCTGGGCGGAGAGGAACAACAGCAGGACTGCTGTAACGGCTGCGAATACAGCAGTAACCGGCATCAGCATGGATTAACCCTTCTTGATGGCGTTGATGGCGGCCAGCAGCAGTACGGCACCCACCGTCGCGGTGACCAGCTCGCCAATCGTTCCCCCCGCATGCAGTTGCAGCAGGCTGAACACGAAACCGCCGATAAACGAACCGACGATACCAATACCGATATTGGCCAGTACGCCAAAGCCACGGCCCTTCATGATCAGGCCTGCCAGCCAGCCGGCCACACCACCAATAATCAGGAACAGAATCAGGTTCATCCGTGTTACTCCCTGGTAGTACCGTAGGAGCGGGCGAACGGGTCAGCACCCGACGCCCGCCATTGGATGAACCGAGATTGCCGTTATTTTCAGGCGCATGCAAGCGCATCAGCGATACTGACGGCTCTCAGGGGCCAGACCGCCGGGCTCAGGCCCCGGCGGCGGATTGGTCGGTCGGCCAGGCCATATCGCGGCTGGCCTCCACCACGAACCGCAGCGGCCCGTTGGCGTTGAGGGAGTCGAAAGGATAGCAGGTCACCAGCACCAGTGAGTTGCGGGTGTAACGGTCCAGGTCCAGCTGTTCCTGGCGACTGTCGACAATGCGCAGGGAGTCCACCCGGTACCGACGCCACACACCGTCGGCGAATTGCAGCCGGATCTCCTGGTCCTGACGGACGTCCTTCAGGGGCCGGAAATGGGTGTCCCGGTGGCCGGCAATCACCACCGGCGACTGGGGGCGCCCGCCCAACTCCGGGCCTTTCACCTGCCCCGGCCCGAAGGCCAGGCTCTCGCCATGCCCCCCGGAAAGCACCACCAGGGCGGATTTCTCCCCGGGCAGTTGCAACCGCGCCACCGGCCAGGTGTCCGCCCAGGGCCAGGGGCGACTCTCCACCTGGCTCGCCTGTGTTCGGGCCCAGGCCAGGGACAACAACTCCTGGGCCACCACCGCCTTGAAGGGAATCCACAGGCCCGCCAGCAGCAGACCGGCGGAAAGGGTGACCACCAACAGCAACAGACGTCCCATCATCATCTCCTCCAGCGACGGATCAGAACCATCACACCCGACAGCAACAGGCCCAGCAGGCCACTGGCCATCAACAACGGCGCTGGGGTGGCGGTCTGCGGGTAAGCAATGCGCCGGTGGGCGCTGCCAGCAGGCATCAGTGACGGTACCGCGACCTTCTTCAGGTCTTCCTCCACGGGCCGGACCGGCGTCTTGTCGGTGGCGACAAAACTGGTGTAGGGGGTGACCAGTTGATGCCGGAGGCCCAGGGCCAGCACCTGCTCGCGGGACTCGTCATCCACCTGTCCCGACAGGCCCTGATCCAGCAACTGGTCAATCTGCGCCCGGGCCCAGAGCCGGTGCACGCCGGTGCCCGGTGCCGCCTGTTCCAGGGCCAGCCCCCGCTGCCAGGACTGGCCACCGGGCAGGGAACCGGACACCGCCAGCGACCCTTCCGGGGAGGAACCACGGGCCAGCAGCATCATCGGCTCCCCCAGGTAGAGATCCCCGATCCGGGCCGGGAACTGCTCGCCGGGGTCCACCCCGTCCGGCCAGGCCACGTCAATATCGGTGAGCACCGGCGACTGCATCTTGCGAAACAGGGTATCGAGCTGGCTGGACACTTCCGACAGGTCGCCGATGGCGGTGTAGGTACCCCGGCCATAACGGGCCGCCTGACGCATGAAGTGCATATTGGGCGCGCTGCCGATGCCCACTGTGAACAACCGGCTGCCACCGAGCTGGTCACTGATCTGGCCGAACAGGGCCTGCTCGTTGCCCACCGCACCGTCCGTGACGAAGACCACCTGGCGGAGGTCGGTGACGGAGCTTTCCTTGCGATCCAGCAGGGCCGCCTCCAGGGCGCTCGCCATCTCGGTACCGCCATTGGCCTGCAGCCCCCGGATGTAGCGGCGGGCCCGGTCCAGGTTATCGGCACCGGCGGCGACCGGTTGCGGGAACAGGCGGCTGGTGTGACTGTTGAACTGGATGATATTGAAGGTGTCACCCGGCCCCAGGGTATCCAGGGAGGTGAGCAGCGCTTCCCGGGCCTGGCGGATGGAGGCGCCGGCCATGGAGCCGGAGGTGTCTATCACCAGGATAAGCTCCCGGGTCAGCACCCGGCTGCCCTGCTCCCCCGGCACCAGCATCGCCAGCAGGTAGTCCTCTCCCTGCCAGGTTTCATGGAACACGGCCGCCGCCGGCTCCTGGCCCCGAACCGGTCGCCAGCGCAGGCGGAAATCCCGGTCCATGACCACCTTGCCGGTCGTTGGCGTCACCCGGATGCGGTTACCGTCATGGACGTCCGCCACGTCGTGGCTGGGGCTGCTCACCTCACCCAGCGGCAGGCCGGCGTTCAGCTCGATGGCAATGGTGGCCTCATGGCTGCCGCTGGCCACATCTTCGTGGGCCAGTTGGGGCGGCGTAATCCGGTGGGCGTCCGCCACCTGGGTAGTGGGCATGGCCCAGCCCCCGGTCCATTCCGTGTCACCGGGCACCTCCGGCACGCCAGGGATGTAGCGGGGTGTGAGTGTGGTGGGCAGGCGCAGGCTGAACTCGCCGCTGTCGTAACGCACCAGTTGCTGGTACTTCAGCTCCACCGTCACGCTTTCCCCCGGCGGAATATTGGCCAGGCGGGTGGTGAACAGGTTGGGACGCTGCTGGTCCACCCGGGCGGCCTGGCGGCCTTCCTCCTTCGCCTTCTGGTACTCCCGGCGGGCCTGTTCCCGTTCGCGGATTTCCCCCACGATCACCCGCTCATCGGTGGTCATGGTCATGGCGTGGACCGAGGCGTTCTCCGGCAGGGGAAAGGTATACACCCCTTCCTGCCACTGCCCGGAGGTGTTGCCGAAGGTCTGGCGCAACCGGGTTTCGGCGATCAGGCCGGTCACCGTCACCTGGTAGTCGGTACTCAGCACCGGCGCCGGCACCCGCCCCTGGTCGGCCACATAATGGAACTCACCGGCGCCCTCAGCCACCTGGCGTTCCTGCGCCTCCACCTCGACAAACAGGGGCTGCACAAACAGCAGCATCAGCATGGCCAGCCACAGGCTGGCCCCCTCCATCCGCCGCACCTGCCGGCGGCTGAGGCGCTGCGGTCGTATGGGTTGCTGGTCCGTCCGGTAGCCCGGTAATGGTTTGCTGGGTAGCATGGTTCAGGTTCCTTTTTCCATTTGCTGTTGGATGTTGTGGAACCCATTAAAGCGCCGGGAAACGTCGAACCCGTGGTGCAATCTGGCGAGGAAACGTCCGGAAAATGATGAATTGTGGCAATAGCCACCAAAAGCAGCCCCTTGTGCTTGTCCGGCCCCGTCCCGCCCGTTACATTTGGGCCACGTCACAGGGGAACATGGAAGCAGTCATGAAGAAGCAGATCGTGCTGGTGGAAGACGAACCCGCCATCCGGGAGAACTACCGGGATGCCTTCGAACGCCGCGGCTACAGCGTGTCCGTGTACGGCGACCGCCACACGGCCTGGGCCACCCTGAGAACCGCCCTGCCCGACCTGGCAGTGATCGACGTGGGGCTGGGGGATGAGCCCGAGGGTGGCTTCGACCTGTGCCAGGACCTGCGCCGCCTGTCCGCCACCGTGCCCATTATCTTCCTCACCGCCCGGGACAGTGATATCGACTCGGTGCACGGCCTGCGCCTGGGGGCCGATGACTACGTCACCAAGGACATGAGCCTGGACCACCTGCTGGCCCGGGTTACCGCCCTGCTGCGCCGGGCCGACGCCTGGGCCGAGGCCCTGCAGCAGCCGGACGAGGTGCTCCGGCGGGGCCGGCTGACCATCAACGTGGACCGCATGACCGTGGCCTGGGACGACACCCCGGTGGACCTGACGGTGACCGAGTTCTGGATGCTCCACGCCCTCGCCCGCCACCCGGGCCACGTGCGCAACCGGGACCAGTTGATGCAGGCGGCCAGCACGGTACTGGACGACAATACCGTCACCTCCCACATCAAGCGCATCCGCCGCAAGTTCCAGCAACTGGACCCGGACTTTGACGGCATCCAGACCGCCTACGGCATGGGTTACCGCTGGCACGCCAGGGAGGTCTAGTTGTCCCTCAAGCGCCAGCTATTCCTTGCCAGCCTGCTGATGCTGCTGATCCCCTGGGCGGGGCTGCAGTTCGTGCTGGAACTGGACCAGGCCCTGCGGGCCCAGTCCGCCAGCCAGCTCCAGGGTCAGGCCCGGCGCATGGCCGAGGTGGCCGCCTCGGAACTGGCGGGACAGGCGGTACTCGCCAGCGGTGACGACGCGATCTATATCCGCCAGGCGGAGCGTCCCATCAATCTGGACGGGCACGGCGACGACTGGCCTGGCTACGAGGACGACGAACAGCCCTGGCAGACCACCACGGGGGCCGACGGCGTCCTGTCCTGGCAGGCTTCCGTCCATGGCCGCTACCTGTACTTGTTGCTGCGGGTGCAACGTTCCGATCCGCTGTACTTCAACCCCGCCGACCCAGACCAGCCTTACGAATTCCTGCGGCTTCGATGGCGCTCCGACAGCCTGGTGACCGAACGCATCATCCGCACCTCCGCTCCCGGCCCGGTGATGGGTCGCTTTCCCTTCAGCCGTAGCCGGCAGGATCACAGGGTCAGCGGCGTGTGGCGGAGTCGCGGCGATGGCTATCAGGTGGAGCTGCGCCTGCCACGGCTGCATCCCGGTGACCACCTGGCCCTGGAAGTGGTCTGGCCCGACCCGGTCAGGCCGGACTTTTCCTACAGTGCCGGCACCCGCCAGAATCCGCTGCCCGTGGTGACCGGTCGCAGCCCGTTGCTGGAGGCCCGCCTGCATACCCTGCTGGCCCCGGGGCAGCGGGTTTTCCTGAGCGAACCGGCGGGCTGGCTGATCGCCCGCAGCGACCAGCCCCTGCCCGACAATCACCGTAACTTCGACAACCTGTCGCCGCTGGAGGTGCTGGAACAGATAACCCTCAATGCCCTGCGCGCCCTGGTCCGCTTCTACCAGCCGGAGCCGGCCCCCTTCCGGGCCGAGCAGACCCACCAGCAGGTACCGGGCCACAGCGGTCTGGTGCGACACCCGGATGATGAACGCTACCTGATAGCAGCGGAAGCCGTCGGCGACGGCCGCATACTGGTGCTGGAGCAGTCCCTGGAGCAGATCCTGGCCCTGTCGGGCAACACCCTGGGCTCGGTGATCGCCCGCAGCGTGCTGCTGATCGTCGGCCTGATGCTGGTGCTGCTGGGTTATGCCAGCTGGCTGTCCTGGCGCATTGCCCGGCTGCAGCGGGCGGTCACTGCCAGTGTCGACCCCGATGGCCGGATACTGGCCAGCATTCCACGGAGCCGGGCCCGGGACGAGCTGGGGGAACTGAACCGGCAGTTTGGCCAGATGGTGGAACGGTTGCAGGGCTACACCGACTATCTGGAGAGCTTCTCCCGGCGTCTGTCCCATGAACTCAAGACCCCGGTGGCGGTGATCCGCTCCTCCCTGGACAACCTGGAACACGCCACCACCGACGATGAACGGGCCAGCTACCGGGAGCGGGCCCGCAGCGCCACCGACCGCCTGAGCCGGATCCTGCAGGGCATGAGCGAGGCGGCCCGGCTGGAGCAGAGCTTTGACCAGGCGGAACCGGAAACCTTCGACCTGGCACAGGTCATGGCCGAGGCCACCGCCGCCTACCAGAGCCTGGACCCGGACCACCAGATCCGTTACCAGGGCCCCGACGAAGGCTGCCCCATGACCGGCTCACCGGAGCTGATGGTGCAGTTGCTGGACAAACTGGTGGACAACGCCCGGGACTTCACCCCCACCGGCGGCCACATCCTGGTGACCGTGGAACCGGGCGGGCAGCGCCTGCGACTGGGCGTCTTCAACGAAGGCCCGCCCCTGCCGGAGTCCCTGGCCCGGGACATCTTCAACCCCTTTGTCTCGGTTCGGGAGGGCAGCGGCGAGGGCCACCTGGGCCAGGGCCTGCTGATCGTGCGACTGATCGCGGAGCACCACGGCGGCCATGTGCGGGCGGAGAACCACCGCCAGGACGGCATCAGTGGCGTACGATTTGAGGTGGACCTGCCCGGCGTAACAAGTCCTGCTGGTTAATCGAACTCGCCGCTGAACTGGCGGAAGAACTGCTGGGCCGTGCGGCCGCTGCGACCGCCACGACTGGTGGCAAAGCGGATGGCGTGCAGGTGCAGGGTGTCCCGATCAGTCACCTGGGGGAACAGGGCATCGATGGCCTGCAGGTATACGTCCTTGGGGAAGGGATAGAAGGAGAGCTGCAATCCGAACCGGTCCGCCAGGGACACCTGTTCCTCGATCGCCTCCGCCGGATGCAGCTCGCCACCCTTCACCTCACTCTGGAGGTTGTCTGACATGAACTCCGGCATCAGGTGCCGGCGGTTGGAGGTGGCATAGACCCGCACATTCTCCGGCGGCAGTTCCAGGGAGCCTTCCAGCACACTCTTGAGGGCCTTGTAGCCGGACTCCCCGGTCTCGAAGGACAGGTCATCGCAGTAGATCACGAATCGCCAGGGCTGCTCGCTGATGTCATCGACAATCTCCGGCAGGTTCACCAGGTCGTCCTTATCCACCTCGATCATGCGCAGGCCGTCCCGGCCATAGCGGTTCAGCAGTGCCTTGATCAACGACGACTTGCCGGTACCCCGGGAACCCCACAGCAGGGCGTTGTTGGAGGGCTCCCCGGCCAGGAAACGCTCGGTGTTGCGGGCCAGCTCGGCCTGTTGCCGTTCAATGCCGTGCAACTGGTCCCAGCGGACCGGGTCCAGCCGGCGGATGGCCCGCAGACCCTGGCGGTGACGGCGCCAGAGTGCTGCGGTATGGGTGGACCAGTCGATCGCGGTATCGGTCATTGTTCAGGCTCCCCAACAGCCCTTGCCAGATAGACAGTATTGGTGGCTTCCCGGTTCTGGAAGGGATTGAAGAAGGACACCACCCGGGCTTCCGGGGCCACGAAAACCCGATCCAGCACCTGGAGGAAATCCTCGTCCGGCGGCTCGTTGGACCACATGCCGAACATGCCGCCAGGCCGGAGCTGTTTCGCCATCCGGCCCAGGGAGTCGGCATTGTAGAAAGAGGCGTTGGAGTCGTTCAGCAGGGCCCGGGGTGAATGGTCGATGTCCAGCAGGATGGCATCAAACCGGCGGCCGCGCTGGTCCGGGTCGAATCCACGCTCCGGGTCGGCCAGTTCGAAAAAGCTGCCGTGGACATAGCGGCAACGGGGGTCGTCGTTGAGTACCTGCCCCAGGGGCACCTTTTCCTCCTCGTGCCAGCGGATAACCGTGCCCAGGGCGTCCACCACCAGCAGTTCGCCGACCCGGTCATTGCGCAGGGCGGCATCAGCGGTGTAGCCAAGGCCCAGGCCACCCACCACGACGGCCAGGTCATCCCCCTGGGTAATTTCCAGCGTCAGGTCCGCCAGTGCCACCTCGGCATCCACGAACATGCTGGACATAAGGAATTCCTCCCCCAGCTTGACCTCGTAGATATCCCGGTCGCCCAGGGCGGGAATCCGGCGGCGACGCAGGGTGATCTCCCCCAGGGGGGAGGGCTGGCTGTCAATCTGTTCAAACAGAAGGCCCATGGACTGGCTCCCGATGCAAAAGGCGCATCTTACCACCTGTGGCCAGAGAGCTCATGTGGGAAGGTAGCTTAGCCCCTCTCCCCCGCTGGGGAGAGGGAATATATGGCGCAACCCCGGTGTGGCCCCTCTCCCCTACAGATCAACGCCAACGGCCTTCGGTACGATACCGGAGGTCATCACACCCCACTTCTTGCCGTCCACATACAGCGGCACGTAGATCACCAGCACCACGTTGGTGGTACCAGGCAATACGAAGGTGCCCATGCTCAGGTAGGTGCACTTGCGCAGGTTCTCCAGTTCCTGGCCACGCACGGTGATGCGTTTGTGTACGCTGCGGGCGGCATCCACCTTCGGGTCGCCGGTCATGGGCTGGGCGCTGGCGCTGCGGGCAATGGCCAGGTAACCGTTATGGTCGGTGGGCAGGGTGTAGATGATGCCGTCCTTACCGCCCAGGTCCCACTCATCCAGCAGGGGCTGGATACGCTTGCCCAGGGCATCGGCCCAACTGGTGTCGAACTTCTGGCCACCGGTGTTGGGAATTTCCCGGTAGTTGAAATCAAACAGGTTGTACCCCTCCTTGCGGAGGTCCTCCATGATCGCCTGGAGCTGGTCGCGCCGGGCAAACAGCTTGTTGACCATGCCCTCAAGGGGCCCCTCGCCCAGGTTGAACCGACACAGGGCCTGTAACACCAGGTTGGTGTTGTCCCGCAGGGCGTCGGCCTGGGTGAAGATGTTCGACATGCCCTCCCGGATCTGCTCGCTGCTGTCGCGGATCGCCGTGGCATGGCCGTGGGTCTCGGTGTTGGTGGCGGTGAGCTGCTCCAGGGAACTGCTCACCATCAGCAGGTCCTCATGGGCCCGGGTGAAATCGTCCACCATGGTACTGAACTGGGATGCCGCGCTCTTGACGGACTCCCCGGCCGTGGCGCTCTGGGTCATGATGGACTGGGCCTGGTTGCCGGCGCCGGACATGGCGTCGATCATGTCATCCAGCAGGCCGCCGATCTGACTGGCGGACTCACCCACCCGCAGCGACAGGTTGCGCACCTCGTCGGCCACCACCGCGAAACCACGGCCCTGCTCGCCGGCACGGGCCGCCTCGATGGCGGCATTCAGGGCCAGCATATTGGTCTGCTCGGAGAAATCCTGCACTGTGCCCAGGATCTTCTGGATCTGGTTGGAAGACTTATCCAGCCGGGCGATATTCTCCTGGAATTCGCCCATGGCGTTATTGATGGTTTCCACCTGGAACCGCGCCTCCTCCAACTGCTGGCTGGAGTCCTTGGCCACCTCCAGGTTGCGGCTGTTCATCTCGGTAATGGTGGAAGTACGGCCGGAGATATCCTGCAGGGCGGTGGTGGTTTCGTCGCTGGCCTGGAAGATCTGCTCGGACAGTTTCTGCTGGCCGGATGCCTCACGGTTGGCCAGCTCGGCCAGCAGGCGGCTGCGGGCGGACGACAGCGAGATGCTGATGCTCTGGTGCTGGAAGTCCAGGATCATATCCCGCAGTCGCTTGTTGAAGTCCCTGAGCGCCCGGGCTTCCTCCGAGTCATCGCCTTCAGTCAGGCTCTCGGAAATATCAATCTGCTGCCCCAGTGCCAGCTCGAACACCCGGCTGATGCCCTGATCCCGGCGGGCACGCACGCCCAGATACCAGGCCAGCACGAGCACGATGCCCCCCAATACCAAGGCAACGGTTGCCACGGTAGCGCTTCCCTGCCAGGCGACGGTGATCACAAGGACCGCCTGCAGCAGGATCAGCAGGATGGCGGTGGGTGTGGGCAGCCAGCGGGATGCACTGGCCGACGGATCGGTGCTGGTCACTCCCTCCTGGGGCATCGCCTGGGCACTGGCGGACGAAGATTGCATGCGGATACCTCCCTGCACGGCAGGATAATGTGTGCGCTGATGGTTTTATCGTTATTGTCAGTCGTCGCCCTATAGCGACAACAAAGCCGCCTTAATTATAGTGATGAGCCTTATCAGATCAGCATTATTAAAACGACTGTTTGGATAAATTTTGTAATGCAATTGCAAACCCGGTTTTGCAATACCGCCAGCCCCACCATGTGCCATGGCGCTACCAGCTACCGGTGTTTTCCATACTGGCCCATGGTTCCTCTATCGGCAGCGGATCGCCTTTCTGAAGCAGTTCCACGGAGATACCGTCCGGTGAACGCACGAACGCCATGCGCCCATCCCGGGGCGGGCGGTTAATGGTGACGCCGTTGTCCCGCAGGTGCTGGCAGAGCCCGTAGATATCGTCCACCTGGTACGCCAGGTGCCCGAAATTGCGGCCACCGGTATACTCCTCCGGGTCCCAGTTCCAGGTCAGTTCGATCATCGGCGCCCGTTCCTCCCGCGCCCGTTGCTCGTCCTCCGGCGCCGCCAGGAACACCAGGGTGAAGCGCCCCTTTTCCACGTCCTTGCGGTTGATTTCCTTCAGCCCCAGCAGATCACAGTAGAAATGCAGGGAGTCGTCCAGGTTACTGACGCGCACCATGGTGTGCAGGTATTTCATGTCGGTCTCCAGAGATCATGGGTGTATCCAGCCAGTATAACGACCTGAAAGTGACGCCACACCCACATCACCCCTGAGAGTGTCCAGTGGCGTAACTTACAGCCTGGTAAATTGCCAACCCTTCGATTTCAGCCTCTCCGGCTCTGGTGCAGGATAGCCCCTCGGCGGGAGCAGGATGTCCCCGCGCCTCAGAAAAACAGGAGCCCGCAGGCAACCTCCACGGCTGCCCGGTGCTCCCCCGGGAAACGGAACCGGTTTACAGGGAGAACATCATGATCATCCGCACAGCATTTCGAACCCGCGCTATCCAGGGCTTCATTCTGCTGGCCCTGTGCGCTGTCGCCCTGCTTGTCAGCCAGGCCGGCGCCCACTCCACGCTGAGCGACATCACCCAGGACGGCGGGAAAAACGTCACCCTGCCGGTGGTACCGGAAAGCAAGCTGATCATTCACGCCACCCGGGGCATCGACAAGAGCACCGACGAAGGCACGGTGCAAAGCCTGCCCCTGGCCGTGTTCCTGACCCTGATGACGCCGGAGGAAGTGGTCGACTGGTACCGGAAGGAACTGCCGGACTACACCGTCCTGCAAAGCGACAGCGGCGAGCATGTACAGATACTGCAGAGCATCAGCGATGAGACCCGCATTGACGGGCCGGACACCTACCGGATCCCCAATATCCGCATCCAGCCCACGGATGCCCGCACGGCCACCCACATGGAGGGCTCCAGGACCATGCTGCAGGTGTACTACCAGCCCGCGCCGGAGCCCGAAGAAAACGCCGACGGGGACTCCTGATCCACGAACGGACTGTTGTCCGGGCTGGACATCGCGGAACTGTCGATTATTGTCAGTGTCAGTGCAGATACATTCCCTGACCGGAGACCGTCATGGCCGACCAGTGGTCACTCCAGCGGCGTCGCCTGCTACAGGGCCTGGCGGCAGCCGCCAGTCTGTCCGCCCTGCCCCTGTCACTGGCCCGGGCCCGGGACGCCGGCCCGCTTATCCGTTCGCTGCCTGGCCGCGACATCACCCTGCCGTCCGTCGGGCTGGGCACCTGGATCACCTTCAACGTCGGCAACAACCAGCGCCTGCTGGATGCCTCCGCCGACGTGATGGCCGCCTTCTTCCAGGGTGGCGGCGCGATCATCGATTCCTCGCCCATGTACGGGTCTTCCCAGAACACGGTGGGCTACGGGCTCAACAAACTGGATGCCCGGGACCAGGTGTTCTCCGCCGACAAGATCTGGACCCGGGACGGCGACGACGGCCGCCGCCAGAGCCGGGAATCCGCCAACGAGTGGCAGGTGGACCGGTTTGACCTGTTGCAGGTGCATAATCTCGTTAACTGGCAGGCTCACCTGGATACTCTCAGGGCCATGCGGGATGAAGGCGCCGTGCGCACCATCGGCATCACCACCTCCCATGGCCGTCGCCACCGGGAGATGGAACGGATCATGACCTCGGAGCCCATCGACTTTATTCAGCTGACCTACAACCCGGTGGACCGTGAGGCCGAGGATCGCCTGCTGCCGCTGGCCCGGGAGAAAGGTATCGGCGTCATCGTCAACCGCCCCTTCCGGCGGGGCGCCCTCACCGAGCGCCTGGCCAGCGAGCCACTGCCAGACTGGGCGGCGGAAGTCGGCGCCGATTCCTGGGCACAACTGATCCTCAAGTTCATCCTCAGCCATCCGGCGGTCACCTGCGCCATTCCGGCAACCACCCAGGTGGATCACGTCCGGGAGAACCTGGCCGCCGCCCGCGAGCCCCTGCCAAATCCGGACCTGCGCCGCCGCATCAGCGACACCATCCGATCCCTGTGATGGACACCCTGCTCAGCTACCACCCCCGGGACCTGCTGCTGTTCTCGCCCCGGGTCTACTGGGCCCTGGTGGCGGGCAATAACGATAGCTGGTGGTGGCTGGCCCTGCTGGCCCCGGTAGCCGGCCTGTTGCTGGTCTGGCAGCTCGGACGCCGTGACGGCAGGCAACACGGCCTGGTATTCGCCGGCATGGGCCTGCTCTGGTGGTTCGTCACCTGGACCTTCCTGTGGCAACAATACCGGGCCATCAACTGGGCCATGGACTGGGCCATTGCGCCCTTCGTCGCCATGGGCGGACTGTTCCTGGTGTTCGCCCTGAAAGGCGGCTCGATATCGCCGCGCCCCCATCGATACTGGCTGGGGCTGCTATTGGCCACCTGGGGCACCCTGATTCACCCGCTGGGTTTCCTGCTGGACCAGCGGGGGATTGAGGCCGCCGATACCTGGCTGTTGTTCCCGGATCCGCTGGCGATCACCACCCTCGGCGTGGTCCTGGCAACCCTGCATGGGTGGCGACTGGCGCTGATGATGCCGGTGCCCCTGCTGTGGAGTTTGGCAGGTGGCGTTACCCTGCTGGGATTGGGCTCACCCGTTGGCTGGGCCGTATTGGCCGCGGGCGGCCTTGCCTTGCTGGGGTGGCTGCCCCTGACCCGGGTGGATCAGAGCCAGCGCGGCACCCGCTGACGGTACTGGCGGTAGGGCTCTCCGTAGTGGACGCTCAGAGCTACTTCCTCGGCCAGCGCCTGACGGCGGATCACCCACACACCCACCACCAGGCAGACCAGGGAAAACAGGCTCGGCAGGGCCAGGAAGAACCCGAGCTGTCCCAGAATCACGGCCAGGAACAACGGGTTACGGCTACGGGCATAGGGGCCCGAGGTGATCAGGTTGGGGGCATGGTCCAGGTCGATGCCCGAACGCCAGTCGGCATGCATGTAGGCCTGCAGGTAACTGGCAAGGCCAAAGGAACTCAGCAGCATCGCCACACCAGACACCAGGATCGCCGGGTGATAGAGCCAGGGGATAATGCCCAGCCAGGGATCAATGGGCCAGACCATTCGCACCAGGCACACCACCAGGATGGCAGCCCGGAACCCATTGAACAGGTGGCGGTTCCACCAGGCAGCACTGCCAGTGGCGCCGTAATTGATGTGACTGAAACCCAGCCGGGCGTACAGGCCCAGGGCACGACAGGCGAACAGGATACCAATCAGGAGGAAGAAACTGCCGAGAAAGTGTCGTGTGAAGAGTTCTGCTGACATGGATGGGGTCGGGTCCGGTACACCTTGAAAGAGATCCAAGAGTACCGGACCGGACGTCACCGGGAAAGTTCATTGCCCTTTCCCGGCAGTGAGAATCTAGCGCATTCCCATGCAGTTAGCGTAGTAGGTAGTCGTGGCCGGCCAGTCGGAGAAGATACCGATCACGCCCACGTCCCGGGCCAGCACATCCACCACGGTCAGCATATCGCCGTCGTTGTTGATGGCGTCGGTGACGGTCTGGTAGTACCAGCCGCCGCCATTGGCCAGCGGACCACTGCGCTCCAGGGACCAGGCAATCATGTCCAGGCCCGCGGTGCGAGCATTCTCAGCGTACTCGGACGGTACAATTTCCTGATGACCATTAAGCGCCAGCATCTTCCAGATAGCGGGAGCGATGACGTTCACGCCCTGGGCCCTGAGGTTTTCCATATAGGCCAGTGAGGAATTTTCCGGGGTAATGGCGTCCTGATCCAGGAACACCGCCTGCTGACCATAGGCCGGGGTCTCATTCACCCAGAACAGCACATCGTCCAGCAGGAACGACTGCGGCCACACATCCCTCGGCTTCACACCGGCGTCGATATAGTCCTGGATCATCTGGCGGGCATAGTCCTGCTGGGTGTAATCACCCTCGTAGGGCATATCCACCACCGGCGTCTTCAACTCCGGCGTCATCTTCACGCCCAGGGCCTTGAACAGCTCGATGCTTTCCCGGTGGCTGAGCAGGGTGCCCCGGCTGGCGTAGAGATCGGTGCGCCAGTCGGCGGTACCGCCCACGTACTCCTCCGGCGTGGTGGCCATGGGGTTGAAGGCGTCCATCTTGCCTTCCAGGGACTTGAACTCCTCCAGGGTGATATCGCTGGTGCGGCATTCCGCCTGGGCCGGGGTGCCGGACGCCGGATCCGCCGGCACGAACGGCTGGGTGCACTTGGCGTTCAGCTCCGGGATGGTGACGATGTTGGTGGTGGTGTGCAGGTCATTCTGGGCATGACGACACACCAGCTCACGGTCGGCGGTGAAGGCCACGTCACACTCAACGATGCCCGCGCCCATACGGGCCGCGGCCACGTAGGATTCCATGGTGTGCTCCGGGAACTGCAACGGTGCGCCCCGGTGACCAATGGAAAAGTCGGTGCGGCGCATGGGCCTGTTCTCGCAGCGTTCCAGCTTGTCCTTCAACCAGCCATCGTCCATATCGTCCACCAGCCAGTAGGGGCGGGGGCCCACCTGGACGTTGCTGTGGCGGTGGCGCATATCCCGCTTCAGTTTTTCAAACTTTTCCTGGAGTCGTTCCAGGCCGGGGGGCAGATCACCTTCGTGTTGCCACCCCCTGGCGGAAGCGGACAGTGGCATTGAAACGGCGGCCACCAGGGTGGTCACCGCGAGAACAGACGAACCAAATTGTTTGAGCTTCATAAACCACTCCCTAGTTGTTCCGTGAAACCTGTGACATGTCTTTGCATGCACACTCAGTTTTCACGGACTCCGTGACAGGGGTATGAAGTCCCTGTGACCATAAGTAGCCGCTTGTGTGTCCCCCGTCAGCCGTCCGGTCGGCGGTCACCATTAACAAAGTTGGCCACGAACACCGCCTGACCATACTGCTCAAACGCCCATTTCATGGTATCGGACAGCACCCGCATGACCTGGTCGTACTCACCAAACACCTGGGTACTGATGCGATTGGCATGGACCTCCAGGCCGCTGCGCTGGAGGCGGTCAATCACATCCTTGATGGGTGGTTTGTGGTTGTCGGTAAAGGGATAGAAACTGAGCTGCACAGACAGGTACATGACCGCCTCCCGGAGAGGTTGTCGTTGAATGAATCACCTGAGATTAGCACAGCCCATCAGCATTCCAAGGCCTGTTCCTGGAAGCCGTTGTCCGGGTCCAGATAGCGGATGCGGGCGGTGTTGAAGTTCAGGTCCACAAACAGGTGACAGTAATAGTCGCCATGGCGCCAGGCCATGGCCACGCTGGACTGGTTGGAATAGTTTAGCTCGAAACGCCCGTCAAACGCCGGGTACTGGCTGCGGAAGCGCATCAGTGTCAGCAGGCGTTTCACCACCGGCTGGGCCATGGCCTCGTCGGCCTCCTCCATGGAATAGAAGTGCCGGTTGATGTCCCGCAACTCGCCGGTCTCCTCCATCAGTTCCTGGTCATTGCAGCCGGCCACCAGGCCCACGTAGTAGACCTGGGGAATCCCCGGGGTGAAGAACTGGATCGCCCGCGCCGCGATATAGGCATCGTCGTTCTGCATCAGGGCATCGTAGAAGGTGCAGGTAAGCTGGTAGATGGAGCCAACACTGTGGATATTGGCGGCGGATCGCCGCAGGATCGGGTCGGCACTGCGGGCGTCGATATTGTCGATCAGGTCCTGGATCTCCCCGGGTGGCAGCACGCCTTCCACATCGGGAATACAGATACCGTCGTGGGTATCCAGCACGGTGATCTGGTTGCGAGGGCACATCCGCAGCCAGTTCTTCAGGTACACGCTGTTGGCCGCCAGCAGTGAGTACAGGATCAGCGGCGGCAGTGCAAAACCGTAGGGGTGCATGTTGCGACGCCCGATGGCGTACTGGTAGCTGGTGTGGTCGTGGACCTCCGGCAGGCACTCGGCGCCATAGTGCTGGGCCGTCTCATTCACCCATTCGAGGATGCGGTACACCTCCGGCTCCACCAGGAAACAGCTGGTACCGATACGCTTGGTGGTATAGCCAAAGGCATCCAGGCGCAACAGCTTGATGCCCTTGCTGGTAAGGAAGTGGATGTAGTGCTCCATCAACTCGTAGGTCTTGTCGGACTCGTAGTTGAGGTCGATCTGGCGTTCGGTGAAGGTGCACCACACCTGGCCCTTGCTACCATCGGCAAAGGTCACGTCCCGGAAAGGCTCCTTCTCCTTGCGGATATGGATCTTCGCCAGGTCGTCAGGGCTGATCTCCCCAAAGGTGTGCACATGCACGAACAGGTCGGCATACTCGGAATCGTACCCGTGCTTCACGAAATCCAGGAACTCCGGTGACTCGTCGGAAATGTGGTTCACCGTCAGGTCGGCACAGATATCGATATCCTTCGCCAGCCGCTCGATGTCCGACCAGTCGCCGTAGGCGGGATCCACCTCGGTATGGGTCAGGGGCGAGAAACCGCCGTCGGCGTTGGAGGGATAGAACGGCAGGATATGGGCGCCGCCGATGGCGCCCTCCAGGTGGCGGTCAATAAAGGTGCCCAGATCCGCCAGGTTACGACCGATCCGGTTGGGGTAGCACATCAGCTGTACGGCATTACGCAGGCTCATTCACACTCCCGGTTGTTGATTGTCTGGACGCCTTCAGGCCACGGATGTCAGGGGTTTGGCGCGTTTGCCCTCACTGGCCAGCCGCCGCTTTCGTCCGTTTCCCACCGCTTCCAGGAACTCACGGCCCCACAGTTCTATGTCATAGTAGCTGACCACCTCGAATCCTTTCTGCAGGCGGTCCTTCGCCTCGTCCTTCTGCATGGCCAGGGCCAGGTAGCAGGTGCGGGCCATCTCCACCGGATCGTGGGGGTTGGTGAGCAGCGCGCCCCGCAGTTCCGCCGCCGCGCCGGCGAACTCCGACAGCACCAGCACACCACGTCCATCGGTCATGCCCTGGGTGGCCACATATTCCTTGGCCACCAGGTTGAGACCGTCCCGCAGCGGGGTAATCCACATCACGTCCGCCATGGCGTACCAGGCCACCAGTTCCTCGAACGGAAAGCCCCGGAAAAAGAACTGGATCGGCGTCCAGCCCACCCGGGCGTACTGGCCGTTGATGCGACCCACCGCCTGCTCGATGTCCGTCTGCAACTGGCGGTAGATGGTCATCTCCCGGGCCGCCGGCACGCACACCGTCATCAGGGTGACCTTGCCCACCAGCTCCGGGTGCTCCTCCAGCAACCGCCCAAAGGCTTCCAGTTTTTCCAGGATGCCCTTGGTGTAGTCCAGCCGCTCCACCGACAACACCAGTCGGGTGTTACCCAGTTCGTTGCGCAGGTCTTCCATGCGCTGCTGTACCTTGGGCTGTTCCAGGGCCTGGCCGACCCGGTTCAGGTCCAGTCCCACCGGGTGGGCGCCCAGGCCGATTTCCCGGTCATTGACCCGGATGGTGGTGGTCATCTCGTCCAGCCCCACGGCGCAGCCATAGGTGAGGAAGCGGGGTGCGCAGCCGGTGCGGTCCACCACTTCCAGGGGCGTTACGCCCCGGGCCACATCCACGAAATTCTCCGCCTGGCGGGGAATATGGAAGCCGATGTAATCGCACTGCAGCAGGCTGCCGACAATCTCCCGGCGCCAGGGCAGCACGTTGAACACATCAGCGGAGGGGAAGTAGGTGTGGTGGAAAAAGGCAATGGTCAGGTCCGGGCGCAGCTCCCGCAGGAACGCGGGCACCATCCACAGGTTATAGTCATGGATCCAGACCACGGCGTTCTCCGCCGCTTCCGCCGCCGTGCGCTCGGCAAACAGCCGGTTGACCTTGAGGAACACCTGCCAGTGGTCCTCCCGGAACGACGCCCGCTCCCAGAAGGTGTGCAGGGTGGGCCAGAAGGCCTCCTTGGAGAACTGCTTGTAGAAGATATCCACGTCGTCCTTGCTGAGCTGGACCCGCGCCGCCCGCAAGCGGGCATAGCGACTGGTATCCACCTCGGTGTGGGTCTCGAAGGCGCCCAGTGACGGTTCATGGACCGACCAGGCCACCCAGGAGCCCGCCTTGCCGTCGGCAAAGAAACTCAGCAGCGTGGGAATGATGCCATTGGGCGATGTCGGGCGACGGCGCACCAGGGTGCCATTCTCAACCACCTCCTCGTAGGGCAGGCGGTGGTAGACGATCACCAGGTCTGACTTGCCGGGCTTGAGGATATCCCGGGCCTCGGCCGCTAGCCCCTTCGGTCCCAGGAAACCAAAATGGCCGATGGCCTCCAGGATGCCACCGCAGCCACTGAGGGTCGCATGGTAGACCCGGGCGCGGCTCTCGGTGGCGTCCAGCAGCGCCGGTTCCGATTCACCCACGCACACGCCGATAAAGCCCTGTTCGTACATGGACAGGTCATTGAGGGTATCGCCGGCCACTAGTACGTTCTCAGGGTCGGCGCCCAGATGCGCCACCAGATCCCGCAGGGTACGGCCCTTGTTGACCCCCGGCGGCAACACGTCCAGGTACTGGCCGGCGGAATACAGCAGATCGCAGGACAGCTCCTCCACCGCCGCGCGGACCTCGTCGGTCACCGCGTCCGGCTCGCACAGGAAGGAACAGCGCCGTTCCTGAGGGACCTCCTGACGACTCAGCCCTTCAAAGGTCGCCATGATGTCCTCCACCACATGCTCACCCGGCCAGCGTTTCTCGATCTCCGCCTGGATCTCGATGATGGGCTGCTGGGTGTCCCCCTCCACCACGGTGCAGCCCACATCGCAGATAATGTAATCCGGCTGCGGCAGGGTCGGGTCCGCCAGCAGCGGCAGCACCGATTCCAGGCCACGGCCGGTAACGTAGATCAGGGTCAGGTCAGGATGGGTGGAGATAAGCTGGTAGAGTTTCAGGCGATTCTCCGGATCGCCGGCGAGAAAGGTTCCGTCCAGATCAGTAGCAAGTATCACGGTCACTCCCGGCCCAGGGGCCTCGGTTGCATGGTGTCCTTATTCGGAAAGGTGCAGGTTCTGTGCCGGTGACCATTTTTTCACCGGCTTTTCAGACACTAGGCCGGGATGACCTGTCCTATCCATGATTCAGCACAGGGGCGGCCGCCTATTTCGCACCAATGTGGTGCGATCCCGGTCCGCGGGCGTGTGGCCGTTCCTTGACCCGGTTGAAGCAGGCTATATAGTGACGATTCCCGGATAAGGAGATGTCATCCATGGAAGACCAGAGCCAGTTTCGCCTGCTGTCCGAGCGACGGTTCCTGCCCTTTTTCCTCACCCAGTTCGCCGGTGCCCTGAACGACAACCTGTTCAAGCAGGCGCTGTTGCTGCTGGTCACTTTCAGCGCCACCAGCGTGCTGGGCATGTCCCTGGACATGCTCTCCAACCTGGCCGGCCTGCTGTTTATCCTGCCCTTCTTCCTGTTCTCCGGCATTGCCGGCCAGGTGGCGGACCGCTATGAGAAAGGCAAGGTGATCCGCTGGATCAAGCTGGCGGAGGTGCTGATCATGGGACTGGCTGCCGTGGGCGTGTGGCATGGCTGGTACGGGGCGCTGCTGTTGATGCTGTTTCTCACCGGGGTGCAGTCCGCCTTCTTTGGACCGGTGAAGTACGCCATCCTGCCCCAGGTTTTGAAGGATAAGGAACTGGTGGGTGGCAACGCGCTGGTGGAGATGGGTACCTTTATCGCCATCCTGCTGGGCACCCTGCTGGCCGGCGTGCTGACCAAACTCGATTCCGGGCAGCAACTGGTGGCCATTGGCCTGGGCCTGCTGGCCATCGTCGGGCTGGTATCCGCCCTGATGATTCCGAAAGCCTCCCCTGCCGCTCCGGATCTGAAGGTCAGCCTGCATCCGTTGCGGGAAACCTGGCGCCTGATGGCCATCGCCAAAGAGAACCACAATGTCCTGCTGAGCGTGATGGCGATCTCCTGGTTCTGGTTCCTGGGGGCCGCCTACCTGGCCCAGTTCCCCAAGTTTGCCCAGACCCACCTGATGGGCGATGAGACCGTGGTCACCCTGCTGCTGGCCATCTTCACCGTGGGCATCGCCGCCGGCTCCATGGCCTGTGAGCGCCTGTCCGGGCACCGGGTGGAACTGGGTATCGTGCCCATCGGCTCCCTCGGCATCAGCCTGTTCGGCATCGACCTGTACATGAATATGCCGGACCAGCCGATCCCGTCGGACTGGTGGATGATCCTCACCGATGGCTACTACCGCCAGGTGGCCATCGACCTGCTGGCCATCGGCTTTTTCGGTGGCCTGTTTATCGTGCCGCTCTATGCCTTCGTGCAGCAGCAGACCGTACCGGACAAGCGGGCCCGGGTGATTGCGGCACTGAACGTGTTCAATGCCCTGTTCATGGTGGTCAGTGCCCTGATGGGCATCCTGATGCTGGTGGTGATCGGCATCTCCATTCCCGAGTTCTTCCTGGTGCTGGCCATCATGAACCTGGTGGTGGCGGCATTCGTGTACCAGCAGGTGCCGGAATTCGCCCTGCGCTTCGTGATCTGGGTGCTGTCCCACACCATCTACCGGGTGCATCACCACAACCTGGAACGCATCCCTGAAGACGGACCGGCGCTGCTGGTGTGCAACCACGTGTCCTACATGGACGCACTGGTGATTGCCGGGGCCGTTCGCCGCCCGGTGCGCTTCGTGATGGACTACCAGATCTTCTCCACCCCGGTGATCGGTAGCTTCTTCAAGCTGGCCAAGACCATTCCCATCGGCCCGAAGGCCAAAGTGCCGGATATCTACGACGCCGCCTTCGACCGCATCGATGAGGAACTCGCGGCCGGCAATGTGGTGTGTATCTTTCCGGAAGGCCGGCTGACCCGGGATGGTGAGATCGATACCTTCCGACCCGGCGTCGATATCATCCTTGAACGGCGACCGGTGCCGGTGGTGCCCATGGCGTTGCAGGGATTGTGGGGCAGTTTCTTCAGCAATTGTGGCGGGCCGGCGTTCCGCCACCTGCCGAAGCGTTTCTGGTCGAAGATCCATCTTAAGGCTGGTGAGCCGGTGGCCCCGGAACAGGCCTCCGCGCCCGTGCTGGAGGAAAAGGTACGGGACTTAAGGGGCGATGCCCGCTGACGGACACCCGGGTCTAACTCTGCCCCGGCCAGTTGGGCGGCACCACGAAGGTTCGCGCCGTCTCATGCCAGAAGCCGGTATCCGGGGCCTGTTCCAGGGCCGCGAACAGGCGGGGGCGACGGTACTCCTCGATACTGGCCAGCGCTGTTGATGCCAGCCCCGCGTCGGGGGGTTCCTGCTGCCACCAGGGCCCCAGCCAGTGGGGCTTGTGCAGGGGTACCCAGTGGCGGGTATCCAGCGTGCGAGTCTCCCCATGGTAGAGCCAGTGGCCCCGCAGGTGATTCCCGGGCACGAAGTTCGGCAGGCTGACTACACCCCCGGTCGGGTAGAACAGGTAACCGGGAATGAAAATCCGGGGCATTACCGGCTCCCCTACACCCAGGTCCGCCAGCAGCGCCATCGTCTCTGGCAGCGTGCCCAGCCGGCTCTGGTGCTCAACCAGCCTGTTCACTTTCAGGTCCAGCCGGTCATGGCTATTGGGGCCGAACCAGCGGGTGCCCTTCCCCGGCTCCGGATAGCCCAGGTAGAACTTCACCGCGATCTCATGGTGCTCCACTGCCCCGGTGTGGGGGTTCTGTACCACAAAGTCCAGCTCGCCCAGGGTGCGACCGGCGGCGTCCCGCACCTGCAGGTTCTTCGCCAGCAGGGGCCAGCCCAGCAGTTCCGTCAGCATGCATTCATAGAGTCGTTCGAAGTAGTAGCCCAGGCGCGGGTTGGCGGGTTCCGCGAGGGCAGCCGGGCGACTCTCCGGATCGGTGGCCCAGCCCGACAGCCTGGAAGGCCAGTCGTCCGGCAGGTGGTCCCGAAGCGGAAAGGTCTCCGGGCTGTCGAGCAACTGCGGGGCCTGGCACAGCCAGGCTAGGTGGTTGGCGGGGCGCCAGGGCTCACTCATGGGGTTCCCCAACAGGTGGATCACGGCTTACAACGATAACAGCACCGCCGTGGCAGCCCAAAGCCCGGCGAGGGTCAGGTAGATACCCGGGTGAATGCCGGACAACCGCTCCCTCAGCCGGGCCAACAGGGAGCGTTTGCCATCGGCCACATAGTGCTCCCGGTAGGTGCGGTCATACACCTGCGAGTACCTCAGGCGCGGATCCTCCACCCGGTGGTTTTCCTTGGGCGTGGCGAACAGGAAGAACAGCCAGGCCCCGGGGAAGATGGCACCCACCACAAATGCCAGTACGGGATTGATGCCGGCGTCCCGCACACGCTTGATCGCCAGGCTGATCAGGCTATAGGCCATCAACAGCATGACCACGATGGCAGCCATACCGGTCCACCCGGGCATGGACGTGGCCACCGTCAGCCCGGTCAATAGCGCCAGCACGCCCAGCGTGACGCCACAGCCCACCAGGCACTCAATGCGGGACAGGCGCCCGGTCAGGGCAAACAGCGTGTTGGCCAGCCATGCCCACCCCATCCGCTCACGGGAACGATCCCGCTGCTCCTTCGCCGCCTCAATCAACAGACACAGCCGCAACATCTGATCGTCAATCACCGGCATGGTACCGCTGTGATCGGAGCTCCACTGGAAGCGGTCATCGAACCGGATCAGCACCTGCGGGGCAAACGGACAGCCCTTCTGACCGGACTGCAGCACCCGGATCACCTGGGGCAACAACCAGCTGCCCACCGCCGTACTGGCCTGGAAGTCATTCAGCTCCGGCGCCATCAGCAGGGGTTCCCAGCGGGCCAGGTCATTGCGGCGGTCCGGGTCATCCAGCAATCGTGCCATGGCGGAGACCAGCCGGTTCAGCGTTTCCTGCCGGTCCTGGACCTCATCCTCCACCAGACGCGGGGGTGGCTCGTTCCAGGCATCGGCGCCTTGGCGGTTGGCGCCATCCGTCCCCGGATCTGACCAGGTATCGGTGATGGGAACAACCGGTGAGTCCGCTTCCGGCAGGGGCACGGACCAGGCGTCCTCGATAACCGGGGAAGCCTGCCGGGTATCGGTCGACGAAGCGTCCCCCTGTTGGTTCCAGTCAAAGGGCTCCGGCGATTCGGCCCCGGCGCTCTCCGGCTCCACCGTGAATGCCATGGGACCTGCGGGCGCATCCAGCGTTTTCACCGCCCGCTCGTAGGCCTGGCGCAGTTGCATGAACTCATCCGGATGGTCTTCCGGGTGAACGTCCTTAAGCAGGCGGGTGTAGGCCCGCTTGATGGTCCTGCGGTCGCTGCCGGGTTCAACCCCCAGCACCTGCCACGGATTCACCACCGGCCCCGCCGGGTTTTCAGCTCCTCCAGCCTGTCGGCCACCACACCCCGGGCCTCCTCCGCCCGCTGCGGGTCCTGGGAGTCCAGGGCGTCCTCCAGGTAGCGGATAATCTGTTCAATGTAGTCCCGCTCCTCGCCCAGGGCCTCGGACCACATGCGCTCCGCCTCGTTCATCACGGCGATGTTGGCGCTGTCCTCCCGGGGGTGGAACTTCAGCTTTTCCATGTTCTTCAGCAGGCTGGCCAGTTCGGCGTCATCCAGATTGTTGGTGGTGTTCTGGATCACCAGGGTTTCCCGGACGCCGGTACTCACCACATCCACCTGTACCTCCAGGATGCCATTGATATCATAGGTGAAGCGGATATCCACCGACTCCTCGCCGGCCTTCGCCCTGGGCACCTTGACGCTCAGCTCGCCGATGCGGATGTTGTTCTTCACCAGCCTCTGTTCGCCCTGGTACACCACCACCTGCAGGTCGGTCTGGTTATCGTCAATGGTGAAGAAACGGTCCACACGGCTGGCGGGGATGACCGTGTTGCGGGGAATCAGCACCGAGAAGAAGCCGGTCCTGTGGCCCTGCTCCATCCGGTGTGCAGTCTCTATCCCCAGGGAGAAGGGGCAGACATCGGTGAGCACCGTGTCCCGCAGGGCCTGGTTGCGTTTCTTGAGGGCCGCCTGCACGGCTGCGCCCATGGCCACCACCAGGTCCGGATCGATGGTGGCTGAGGGAATGCGCCCGAACAGCCGACCGACAAAGTTCTTCACCAGCGGCATCCGCGAGGCACCGCCCACCAGGATGACATCGTCGAAGTCCCCACGGCCCATGCCCGAATCTTTCACTGACCGCTCCAGCGGGCCACGGATGCGTTCCAGCAGGTCAGCACAGCACTGGCTGAAATCCTCGCGACTGAAGCTGACGCGATGCTCCCCGCCACCCAGCTTGGCAGCAATTTCCACCATCGGTTCGTCCGCCAGCGCCTTCTTGGCCTGGTCGCACAGACGGTAGAGATGGGCCCGCTCCTCCCGGCTCAGGGCCTGGCGGTCCATGGACAGCTTGCCGCAGACGGCGCCCACCATGGCGAAGGTGAAATCCTCACCCCCGAGGAAACTGTCACCGCTGGTGGCGTGCACCTCCAGCAGGTCATCGAACTTTTCCAGGATGGATACGTCCAGAGTGCCACCGCCCAGGTCGACGACGATGAAATTGCGCTCGTCTTCCGCTTCCTGGATGCCATAGGCCAACGCCGCTGCCGTGGGCTCGTTGATCAGTCGCTCCACGTCAAGACCCGCCAGTTGGGCGGCATGGAGGGTGGCGGTGCGCTGGTTGTTGTTGAAATAGGCGGGCACGCTGATGATGGCTTCCTCCACCGGCTCGCCCAGGTCGCTCTCCGCATCCGCCTTCAGTTGTTTGAGCACCAAAGCGGACAACTCCTCCGGGGAGAAGGTACGGTTACCCAGGGTGACCTTCTCGTTGCTGCCCATCAGGCGCTTGAACTGGGAGGCGGTCTGCTCCGGGTGGGACACCAGCCGGTCCTTGGCGACCCGCCCCACCAGGACCATGCCCCGGTCATCCACGCTGACCACGGAAGGGGTGAGTAACTCGCCGAGGGAGTTGGGAATGATGCGGCTCTCGCCGTCCCGCCAGACACTCACCAGACTGTTGGTGGTACCGAGATCAATGCCTACTACTGCCATGTGCCCGCGCCTTTCCTTAGTGTGGGAACCGCTGGGGAAGTCCCTTTTACGGTGGAATTTGAGTATACCCAACCCGGGCAAAAGGAAAAACGGGGCGAAATCACAATGCGGAGAGGATGGCGGACCGGCACGGAACCAGGGCATCACGGTCTTATCGACTGGGTGGAATGGCCTCCGGTGTGGCGGGCGGGAACACGGATTGGCCATCCTGCCCTTCCAGCGATCCGGACGACCGGAGACGTTGCTTCGACCGCTTTAACGCCTCCCAGTCCAGTTTCCCTTCCCGGTCCGCCTGCAACAGCGCATGCATGGCCGGGTAGTACTGGTCCGGGTCGAAGCTGACCAGGATGATGTCCACCCCGGCGTTCAGGGCATCCACGGTGGCCTGGCCGACTCCGCCGGGGGCGTCATGGATGGCACGCATGCAGAAATCATCGGTGATCAATACGCCCTGGAAACCCCACTGGTCCCGCAGCAGGTCCTTCACCACGCTGGCGGACGTGGACACGGGCCGGTCCGGATCCACCTGGGCCAGGATGACGTGGCTTAGCATGATCCAGGGCGGGGGCTCGGAACCGGCGAGCCGGCGGAATGGCAGCCAGTCGCTCTCCCGGAGCTGGCCCGGGGACTCGGACAGCGCCGCGCGCTCCACATGGGTGTCGTTGAACACCCGGCCGATGCCCGGGAAATGCTTCAGGGTACATTGCACCCCGAATGCCGCCAGCCCCTGGCAATAGGCACCTGCCACCTCGGTCACCACCGCCGGATCGGTGGACAGGGCCCGGCTGGAGATACGGGTGAACCGGTCTGCCGGGTTGTCCACCTGATGGTCGATATCCACCACGGGCGACAGATTGAGATCCACACCCAGGGAGGCCAGCCCTTCGCCCTGGCGTCGGCCATAGGCCAGGCTGGTGGATTCAATCGTGGAACCGGATGCCTGCTCCTCCAGCACACGCCCCAGGGCGGGCTGTTGGGGCAGCGGCGGTGAGAGCCGGGATACGTCCCCACCTTCCTGATCCGTGGCAATCCACACCGGGCGGGCATCCTGGGTGGGAAGTGTGGAGCGCAGCCAGCGGATCTCCTCACGGATGGCCGACTCGTCCATGCCCTCAACGTTATGACGGGTGATAAAGAACCCCGCGACCGCCCCATGTCGTCCAAGGACGCTGACCTGCTCCCGGCTGCGGTAGCCGACGATGAAGTGCCGGCCCAGCGCTTCCAGCTTCGCCGGATCGCTGTTGAGAACCGCGTAGCGCATCCACTGGAAGCGACCTTCCGCGACAATCACCTGCCCCAGGGCCGCCACTGCAATCACCCCCGCCAGCACCGCCAGGCCGGACGCCCCGTGATGCCATCGACCAGCCCGGCCACGGCGGAAAGCCACCACGGCGACCAGGACAATCAGCAGGGCCGCCGCAACGGCGACCACCAGTGCAACCGTGCGATACCCTGCAAAGTCCGGCGAGCGCCAGTCCATGGCAAAGTAGCCAAGGGTCAGCGCCAGCAACACCAGGGCAGTCGTGACTGCATAAATGCCTAGGGTCTTCAATCGCCACCTCCATGTAGGGCTATTCCGGGTTCAGCTCTCCTGGATCAGGCGGGATGCCCGGTACCACCGGATATCGGGAGCGCCACTGTAGAGGGTCTCCACAAAGGCATTGCGCTCGAACCAGATGACTTCCAGGTCCCACAGGCAGAAGGAGAAGCGGGCAGGATCCTCTACCCATTCCTCACCAGTGTGCACCGAGACCGAGGTGAACAGTTCGTTGTCGTTGCCCCACCAGCATAGCACCAGGTACTTCATGCCCGCACCGTCGTGGAAGATGGCAAAAGCCGGGGTTTCTGGCCAGTCCACGGCCTTCAACGCCTTGACCTCGGCCAGCCTGGGGTAATAGGCGCTGGTATCAACGGGCTGACCGGTGGCGGAGATGGTGTACAGCTTGATGCCATCGTCATCCAGCCAATCGGGGGCACTTTCGGTTTTTCTGGGTTTGAACATGTCTACTCCATCCTGTTGACGGGCCGGGTATTTTACCCCAAGTGCCTGGGGAAGCCATCCAGGATCAGGGATTGAGCACCAGCAGATTCGGCGCCACCGCATTGAAATCCAGCGCCATGGTGACACTCAGTGCAGTGATGGTGACGATGGAAAAGGCGAACACCTGCCGCGCCCAGCCCGTCACATCGATGTCCGGCCGGTAGCCCCGCAGGGCCATCGCCAGCCACCACAGGCTGGTGGTGCAGGCCACGGCCATAAAGGCCACGCCGGTGTAGCCACCCAGGGGCAGCAGTACCGTGACCAGGCTGAACACCGCGATGTACAGCACGATGTGACGCCGGGCGCGGGCAATGCCCTGGGCCACGGGCAGCACGGGGATGCCGGCGGCCTGGTAGTCCCGGTAGCGGAAGATGCCAATGGCGTAGGAATGGGGCATCTGCCAAAGGCAGAACATCGCCAGCAGGATCAGCGCGCCGGCATCGCACTGGCCGGTAACAGCGCAGTAGCCCACCACCGGCGGCATGGCGCCGGATAATGCGCCCACCAGCGTGCCGTAGACCGAGCTGCGCTTCAGCCACAGGCTGTACAGTCCCACATAGACAAGCCATCCGAGCGCGGCAAACGCCACGCTAATACCGTTGGTAAACACCGCCAGCAGGGCAAAGCCCACCAGCCCCAGCACCGCGCCGAACACCATCGCCGCACGGGCGGACAGTTCCCCGGTCACCGTCACACGGTTACGGGTGCGCTGCATGCGGGCGTCGATATCACTGTCGATGCCATTGTTGACCGCGCAACCGGAGGCCACCACCAGCGACAGCCCGATCACCGTCGCCAGGAACACCAGCCAGTCGACCTCGCCACGGGCGGCCAGGAAAAAGCCGCCCGCCACGGAGATCAGGTTGCCCATGATGATGCCGGGCTTGGTCACCCTGAGGTAGTGTTTCATCGAGGCCTCCACCATCAGACCATCATCATCGCGTTGGCGCTGTAGAGGATCCAGATCGACAGCCCTACCACCATCACGATAATCAGCGCCGAGAACAGGAAGGCGAAGGTGCTGGCACGGCTGGCCGGGCTGAAATCCAGGTGCAGGAAGTATTTCAGGTGCACGACGACCTGGACGATCGCCAGGATCACCACCAACGGGATCAACGTCGACTTCTCGAACGCACCGGTCATCACGGCCCAGAATGGAATCACGGTGAGGATCACGGACAGCACGAAGCCCACCAGGTAGGACTTCACGGAGCCGTGACTGGCTTCGTGGGCGTCATGGGTATGGTCAGGAACATGAGAACTCATTACAGGACTCCCATCAGGTAAACCACGGTAAACACACAGACCCAGATCACATCCAGGAAGTGCCAGAACAGGCTCAGGCAGCTCAGCCGGGTCACCGTC
Source organism: Marinobacter sp. OP 3.4 (assembly GCF_036224885.1). Lineage (NCBI taxonomy): Bacteria > Pseudomonadati > Pseudomonadota > Gammaproteobacteria > Pseudomonadales > Marinobacteraceae > Marinobacter > Marinobacter sp. OP 3.4. The sequence continues at coordinate 53,912 of NZ_JAVVLT010000018.1, read as the reverse complement.
TGGCTACCGAGGCCCCGTTTGCGCACCTCCAGCATCATCACCGCCATCCAGATCAGGCCGGCGGTGACGTGCAGCCCATGCAGGCCCACCAATGCGAAGAAGGAAGACAGGAAGGCACTTTGCGAAGGGCCATGGCCCTCGGCAATCAGGTGGTGGAATTCATTGATTTCCATACCAATGAACACCGCCCCCAGGGCGAAGGTCACCATCAGCCAGCCCAGCGTGGCCGGGCGGCTCTGTCGGTGGGCGCCAATCATGGCAAAACCGTAGGTGATGCTGCTCAGCAGCAGCGCCGCGGTTTCAATGGCCACATAGTCCAGTTCGAAAATATCCCGGCCGGACACGCCGCCGGCGGTGTTCATGAACAACACCGCGTAGGTGGCGAACACCGACGCGAACAGCAGGCAGTCCGTCATCAGGTAGAGCCAGAAGCCGAACACCGTATTCTCGCCGGTGTCGTGGTGCTCGTGTTCATCGGCCAGGTGGGCCGCGTTGGTCATCATGTTCATGCCGTCACCTCCCCGGTCCGGTCCGTCGACGCCACGCCCACCTGTTGCAGATGGGCGGATTCAATACGTTCGATGTCCTCGGGTTGCACGAAGTAATCCACATCGCTGTCGTAGGCCCGCATCAGGTAGAACGCGACAGCGCCCACCAGCCCCAGGGCCGCCATCCAGCCGATATGCCACACCGCCGCAAAGCCGAAGACGGTGGTGGCACCAGCGATGAGGATGCCGTAGGGGGTATTCTTCGGCATATGGATCGGCGCGTACCGGGCCGGTTGCTGGTAGGCGGTGCCCTGCTCCTTCATATCGGTGAAGGCATCGATATCCCGCACCTTGGGCAGTTCCGCAAAGTTGTAGAACTGGGGTGGCGAGGCGGTGGCCCATTCCAGGGTGTGGCCGTTCCAGGGATCACCGGTGGTGTCGGGGTTCTGCTCACGCTGACGGAACGAGACGTAAAGCTGGACAAACTGCAGCACGATGCCTACCAGGATGATCACCGCGCCCACGCAGGCGATGTAGAGCCAGATATTCCAGTCCGGGTTATTGGTGTGGTTCAGGCGACGGGTCATGCCCAGGAAGCCGAGCACATACAGCGGCATGAAGGCGACGTAGAAACCCACCTGCCAGCACCAGAAGGAGGCCTTGCCCAGGCGCTCGTTGAGGTGGAAGCCCATGGCCTTCGGGAACCAGTAGGCAAACCCGGCCAGGTAGCCGAACACCGCACCGCCGATGATGGTGTTGTGGAAGTGGGCGATCAGGAACAGGCTGTTATGCAGCACGTAGTCCGCCCCCGGTACCGCCAGCAGCACACCGGTCATGCCGCCGATGGTGAAGGTCACCATAAAGCCCAGTGTCCACAGCACCGGCACCGCCAGTCGCAGACGGCCGCAATACATGGTGAACAGCCAGTTGAACAGCTTCACCCCGGTGGGTACGGCAATGATCATGGTCATGATGCCGAAGAAGGCGTTCACATTGGCGCTGGAGCCCATGGTGAAGAAGTGGTGCAGCCAGACAATGAAGCCCAGGATGGAAATGGCGCCACTGGCCCAGACCATGGACTTGTAGCCGAACAGGCGCTTGCCGGTGAAGGTGGAAATCACCTCGGAGAAAATACCGAAGGCCGGCAGGATCAGGATGTATACCTCGGGATGGCCCCAGGCCCAGAACAGGTTGATGTACATCATGGCGTTGCCGCCGGCGTCGTTGGTGAAGAAATGGAAATCCAGGTAACGGTCCAGGGTCAGCAGCCCCAGTACCGCGGTCAGGATCGGGAACGACGCCACGATCAGGATGTTCGCCCAGGTACAGGTCCAGGTGAAGATGGGCATTTGCATCAGCTTCATGCCCGGGGCCCGCATCCTGAACACGGTGACCAGGAAGTTCACCCCGGTCAAAAGGGTGCCTATCCCCGATATCTGTAACGCCCAGATGTAGTAGTCCACCCCCACCCCGGGACTGAACGACAACTCCGACAAGGGCGGGTAGGCCATCCAGCCGGTCTTGGCGAACTCGCCCAGGCCCAGGGACAGGTTGATCAGCACGGCGCCGCCGACGGCGAACCAGAAACTCAGGTTATTCAGGAACGGGAAGGCCACGTCCCGCGCGCCGATCTGCAGTGGCAGGGCGATGTTCATCAGGCCGATCATGAACGGCATGGCCATGAACATGATCATGATCACGCCGTGGGCGGTGAAGATCTGGTCGTAGTGTTCCGGCGGCAGGTAGCCTTCCGCGCCGCTGGTGGCCATGGCCAGTTGCGCACGCATCATGATGGCGTCGGAGAACCCCCGGATCAGCATGACCAGCGCCAGCACGATGTACATCACGCCAATGCGCTTGTGATCCACCGACGTCAGCCAGTCGTGCCAGAGTACGCCCCACTTTTTATACACCGTGAGGGCAATGACCAGGGCGATGCCGGCCACGCCGACCACCGCCAGGGTGCCCATGATAATGGGCTCATGAAAGGGAATCGCATCCAGCGACAGATTACCGAGTAGCGACATGGTCCTGGGCCTCCTCTGGTGTGGCCGAACCGGGCAGGACGGATGCCTGTTCAGCGGGTGGGTGGTCGGTGGAAGAATGCTCAGCGGAGTCGTGGTGCCGGGGCCCCTCATTCCAGTCGTTGTAGTTCTGCATGTACCGGTGAATGATCTGGTGGAACAGGCCATCGCTGACGCTGCCGAAGTGCTCCACCGGGTGGTCCTCACTGGGCGTGGCCAGGGTGGCGTAGCGCTCCGGGGTCAGGGTCGGATTGTCCTGCCTGACGGACGTTACCCACTGTTCGAACTCTGTATCGCTGGTGGCGATGGCATCGAAGTTCATATCGGAGAAACCCTCGCCGCTGTAGTTGGCCGAAATGCCGTGGTAGGTGCCGGCCTCGTTGGCGATCAGGTGAAGCCGGGTCTCCATGCCCGCCATGGAATAGATCTGGCTGCCAAGCTGCGGGATGAAGAAGGAGTTCATGGTGGATTCGGAGGTGATTCTGAACTGCACCGGCACATCCACCGGGAACACCAGTTCATTCACCGACGCCACCCCCTGTTCCGGATAGATGAACAGCCACTTCCAGTTGAGGGACACCACCTGCACGGTCAGCGGCTCGCGTTCATGGTCCAGGGGTTTGTAGGGATCCAGGGCGTGGGTGGAATACCAGGTAATGCCCCCCAGGATCACGATAATCGCCACCGGCACCAGCCAGACGACGGTTTCGATCCGCCCGGAGTGGGCCCATTTGGGGGAGTAGATTTCATGATCCCGGCCTTCGCGATACTTCCAGGCGAAGAACAGGGTCATGACGATCACCGGAATGACCACCAGCAACATCAGCAGGGTCGAAACGATGATCAGGGTCTTCTCATCGACACCCACCTGACCCTTGGGGTCGAGCACACCACCCTGACAGCCCGCCAGTGAGAACACGGCAGCCGCCAGCGCAGCTTTTCTGAGGCTACGAACTGACACGAGGATTGATCCCCTAAACACGGAAAGTGACAACATCTGCCCGCAAACGAGGCAGGACGAACACCGGGGGAAGGCCGTGGGAAAGCGACGGTAGCGGGAGGATAGCCAGTGACAGCAACGCCGGGAGACAGGCACCCGGATAGCGGCGCTATGTCAGGCGCTGCTCACAGAGGACATGGGAGTACTGGCACCGCGAACCGTTAGCGAACCTTACGCACGGCCCACGGTGGGAGGCGCCCGGCAGCCGTGGGCCGCACGGGGTACAACACGCGGCGCCGGCGTGGCCGGCAACCACTGGCGCAACTGCCGCAGGAAGGCGTTGCTCAGGGAGTTCACAAAGTGAAGCAGTATCAGGAGATGCCGGTAGATCAGCAACGGGGAAACCACCAGCCCGGCCAGGCCTATGCTGACAAGCAGCTCCAGGGTAACGGCGTTTTCCAGCAGGGGGATCAGCTCAGCGGTGTCGTAGGCCAGGCCAAAGTGGACCAGCGCACCGGCCAGGCCGGTCATCAGCATCGCCAGCAGCAACATCACTCCGGTACGAGGTTCCCGGAGGGAAGCCACGGCGGCGGTCGCATTGGTGGACGCTGACAGACTGATCACTTTCACAAACTCATCCGGCAGATGACTGACGCAGAAGGGCTGCAGGTAAGAGAGGGGAACACGAAAAAACGTTACGTTCCGATCTAGTAGGTCGCGATACTACCAAACATCGTCAGGGCGCACAAAGCCTGTCGGGTAGGTAATGGCCGAATGATCGTTACGGATTGGGCTGCTTCCACTGGTACATGATGAAGTCGCTGGGGCCGTTCGTGTACCGGTCATAGAAGGCCCTGCCCCGCTCGTTAAAGTGCTGGGTAATCCAGCGCACCGACGGCCATCCGCGCTCGGCGGCCAGATTGCGCAGTGCCTCGAACAATGCATCCGCCGCCCCCGTACCCCGGGCTTCCGGCGCCACGAACATATCGTCCAGGAAGCCCATCTCGCAGCCACCCAGGGGCCGCGGGCACGCCCGCACATGGGCCAGGCCCACCACAGCACCGCCCTCGTCCCGCACCACCAAGCCTTCCAGCACGTGGTTAGGGTCCAGCAGCCAGCTCCAGACGGTGTCCGCGATGGTGTCGTCCATCGGCACGCCGTAGAAGTCTGCGTAGCCATTGAACAGGGTGCGCCATTGGGGTTTGTCGGCGCCGGTTACGAAGGCGGTGTGGTAGTGGGGCATCACTCGGTCTCTGTCACGGGTGTGTAGAACAAACTACCATGAGGTGATAACGCTAAACACCCCACTCGCCGTCGCAATGCACCGCTCGCCCACCTGGAACCGACAACTGGCAATGGCCATGCTCCGGCCCACCTTGTGGACGTCGGTATGAACCTCCACCCAGTCGCCCTTCTCCGCCTTGCCCACATAGTCCATGGGCTGGCTGTGACCATCGGCGAAACCGGCTCAAGTCAATGGCCGGCCCCCTCATGGGGCTCGCGGGACAGGCTGGCCGCTTCCACCTTCATCCGCAGGATCTCCGCCAGACGCCCAACACCCGGGCCAACAGCCTCTGCGTCGGCAAAGACCAGATAGAGGTCGACAAGACGCTCACCACCCGGCAACGGCAGGGGTTTCAGAATGCCCGCCTCCAGTTCGTGACGAATCTTGTCCGCTGCCATCCAGGCGAAACCATGCCCCCGGGATAACGCACCAATCAATGTCGCCATGTTGGTCACGGTCCACCGCTGGGCCACATCCACCGTGCGGGTTCTGTCATCGCGCCTGGCCGATGTATCGCGCACGACAATGTGACGGTGCTTGCGCAGGTCACGGAGGGACAGTTCGCCCTCGATCTGGTGCAGAGGGTGATCCGGGTGCGCCACCGGGATAATCCTCGCACCGGGTTGCAGAATATCGCCGTGATAACCGGGCGGGACTTTGGGCAGGATGGCCAGGTCGACCCTGCCCTGTTGCAGCAGTTCCGTACCCCCATCAATGACGGTTTCATGCAGGTTGATCCGGGTCTGGGGGCTGATCTCGCCGAACGCCTCCAGGCATTCAAGCAGAAGCCAGGTGGGGAACAGCACCTCCACGGCGATCGATATCTCGCTCTCCCAGCCCGCGGACGCCCGTCCCGCGGCCCGCTCCAACCCCAGTGAGTCGTCCAGCAACTGACGGGCCCGCTGGTACAGCATCCGGCCCACCGGGGTCAGCACCGCCCTGCGCCCCTGGAGGGTAAACACCTTCACGTCCAGCACGTGTTCCAGCCGCTGGACCGCATAGGTGATGGACGACTGGCTCTTGTGCAGCGCCTCGGCGGCATGGGCATAGCCGCCCTCATCCACCACGGCCACCAGGCTGCGCCATTGCTCCAGAGTGATGTGAGGGGTTGAGGTCAGTCTTTCGCTCATAGATCGAACTATTAGATGGTTTAGAGCAATTATTTACGCTTTTTTATCAAAAACATCAATGCTTCAATTACCAGCATCAACCATCGTTACCAACGGGGGACAACCACATGAGCACCTTACTGAAAATCCAGAGCAGCCTGTTCAACAGCCACGGACAATCATCCACCCTGGCCACACGCTTTGCCGAGCAATGGCTGGCGCAGAATCCGGAAGGGCACATCGTCAGCCGCGACCTGGCCGAAGAACCGGTGCCGCACCTGAGCCTGGACCGTTTCCAGGCCTTCACCACCGCACCGGACGAACGGAACGAGGCACAACAGCAGGTGGCCGACTACTCGGATGCCCTGATTGAGGAAGTGAAAAACGCCGATGTCATCGTGCTGGGCGTGCCCATGTACAACTTCAACGTGCCCACCATGCTGCAGGCCTACTTCGACCACATTGCCCGGGCCGGCATCACCTTCCGCTACACCGAAAACGGACCGGAGGGGTTGCTGAAGGGTAAGAAGGCCTACGTCTTCATCAGCCGTGGCGGGGTTTACGGCGAGGATCATTCACAGACCAGCTACCTGCGCCAGATACTGGGATTCATTGGCATCACGGATGTGGAGTTCATCCACGCCGAAGGCCTGGCACTGAACGACAGCCACAAGGCGGAAAGCCTGGCGGCAGCGGGGGATCGCATCGATCAGTTGCTGAGCGCATAGGCCCCTAGAGGTCATACTCGTCGTGGCGGCGGTTCCAGACATAGGGTTCTGTCTGGGGCCAGCCCGCCGGGGAGTCCTCCCAGGTTTCCTGGCGTCCGTACGGGGTCAGGTCCAGGTACGTCCAGAGGCTGCCCAGGTATTCGATGCCACGGGCACCCGTGAAGTAGGTGCGATAGATGTCGCTCCCGTCCCGGAGAAACACGCTTGCCCCGTGCCTTTCGCCATCGGCGGTTGTTGCGCCGAAATCATGGTTAAAGTCACTTTCGTAAGACGAGTACCAGGGAATCGACCAACCCATGCGTGATTTGTACTGCCTGAGTTTCTCCAAAGGAGCCCGGGACACCATGACCAGCGACGTATCACGGGCATGGAGATGGGCCGGATGCGTCATGGCATCGGCAACCCAGGAACATCCGTCACAACCCGCTTTCCAGTCGGGTGCGAACATGAAGTGGTAAACGATGAGTTGGCGACGACCATCGAACAGTTCCAGGAGGGACATGGGCCCTTTTTCGCCATGGAACTGGTAGTCCTTTTCCACTTTCACCATGGGCAGTTTCCTGCGCTCGGCACTCAGAGCGTCACGCGCCCGGGTCAGTTCCTTCTCCTTGACGAGCAACTGGCTGAGTGCCGCTTCCCACGCTTCAGAAGAGACGATCTCTGGTAAGGCTTGCTTGTTTGCCGGCATAGTGGTGTCTCCTGTTTCAGGGAACTTTAGCAGCGGTCAGATCCTGCTTTTTGCCGTATGAAAAACACGACTCATCTTTCCAGCATACTTCCAGGTTCATTTCTGCAAAAAGTGGCTCATAAAACGCCAGCGCTTTTTCCAGGTTTCTTGTGCCTACCATCGTATAAGCAATCATCAGAACATGTCCTCCTATCGCTCTTGTGCATAAAGCCGTTAGCACGAGCGGTTTTGCAATGAAGGCAAAGCCGCAATGTAACAGGCTTCGCCGCGACTGGCCTGGTTATGAGGTCTCCGCGTCGATCACCCATGTGACGCTGGTCACCTGCCACTGACCCGCCTGCCTGTCTTTACGGAGCGTCCAAATGTGCGTGCCCGTAACCTTCGCTTCCGTATCACCATCCATGAAGGTGGTACAGAACCTGGCTCTCTTGACCGCCAGCTCATTCGAAACCTCGACCGCGACATTGGATGTGTGAATGGAGACAATGGCTGACTCTGGCTGAGCCATGAGATATTAGCGAACCTCTTCAACGCCGTGTAGCGCCCCCAGGCCGGGCACAAGCCAAACCACATCCTTGCTACACAACTTGAGAATGCCTTCGTCTTTTCCGGATTCCTCAAGCCCAATCCACTCGTGGTGAATCCGTAGGATTTCGCTGTCGTCGTTCATTGAAACTCATAACGTCCGGCTCAAGCGCCGGTTTGGAGGCGCGAAGCGGCAAAATCGCAGGTCCGTGTCTGCGGTTATCGAACGCTCCCCTTAACATTCAGCACGTCGCCGTTTCAGCCGGTACATGTTGTCATCAGCATGGTTCAACAGGGTATCGGCGTCCTCTCCGTCCGCTGGATAACAGGCCACGCCGATACTGCAGGACGGCGTTTTGATATTGCCGAATTCGGCACCCAGGGGCGCGGTCACGGCTGCGATGATTTGCTCGACCTTCTGGGAAACGTCATCCGCTGACTGGATGTCCGTCAACAGCACAGTGAATTCATCGCCACCCATCCGGGCCACCGTGTCCGTCTCTCGAACACAGCCTTCCAACCGCCTGGCAATCATGCAGAGCACCCGATCACCCATAGCATGTCCATGGGTATCATTGATGTGCTTGAAGTCATTGATATCCACAAACAGCAAGGCCAGGCAACTCTGGTGACGATTGGCTGCGCGCATGGCCAACTCGAGTCGATCATGGAACAACGATCGGTTGACAAGCCCTGTCAATGGGTCGTGATGGGCGAGGAAACGCAGTTTCTCCTCGGCCTCCCTCAGGGCCGTCACATCCCGCGCTACACCGATCCGCACACCGTCCTCTGCGGATAAACGGGCAGACCAGAGGACGTATACAATAGTGCCGTCCCTGTGGATGTAACGGTTACAGAAGTCGTTGTGGGGCTGACCGTTCATAACCCGGACAATTGACGCTCGCGTGGCCTCCAGGTCATCTGGATGCACATAGTCGGTGATCGGCGTGCCCGTCAGCTCATCGGCACGATATCCGAGCAGCGCCTCACACGCATCGCTCACATAGACGATCTGGTCGTCCTGATCGACTACAAAGACAGCATCCAGCAACAAATTGGTCAGCTTGGGGTAAAGCGCTTTCAGATCAACGGGCATAGTTCAGGGAGACTTGGTGATTCATACAGGTCAAGTATAGTCCAGCGAGTCCAACAGGTTGCCGAAAAACCGCCTGTGTGGCCGGGCTTTCACGGGAAAACATCGGTACGCGCAACTCTCCAGGAGAATGCTCCTTTCTTTGAGGCTTTTTCTTTCTTGGAGGGGGGAGGCTTCTTCATATAATTGCATAACGCCGCGCTCTACGGCAGAGTTGTAGCGCAGCTGAAGCTCTGTCCGACAGCAGCGCCTTGTTAAATTTTTGCTACGGGGCACTGGCACCGCACCCCTCGAACTCGCAGCCGGCGTCACGCCCCACCGAAATAAGGTAATCGACCCACTTCAGCAGCTGCTCTTCAGACCAAGTAATAGGGCCGGAATTGCCCGAAATTATGTAGGACTTTTTAATGAACCCCTCTCGATCTACCCTGAGCGGATAGTCAGCCAGTTCAGATTTAAGCGCCTCGACTGCATCCTTCTTCTTGGCGCTAAATTGAAAGTCGAAGTCCAGCTTTGATTCCTCTGTAACACCAAGTTCTAGTAGGCGCTTCCATACTTCGGTTGTCCTTACAAGGTGCACCATTCTGTAATCTCCAAACTCACCGCTCACAAGGTTACCTTTTGGAATTTAACGCTTTTGTTCAGAGGCGACCTTTTTGCAGCGAAGCGGAGAAAAGGGCGTCCGGTGAAGGGCCGTAGGCCCGGAACAAACTGGAACAATTTGTTAAAACAGCACTCCCGCCAATGTTACTGATTCTTGGAAAAAAGTTGCTTGAACAATCGCTCTGATGCCTGAAGTCCATCCTCTGTCAAAACAACTGACTTCGCTTTGTTGACGGGATCAGTAATAAATCCTTTTTCGTGAAGCCTATTCATCGAGTCCCAATCAAAAGCCTTCCATGCGCGAGCACCATCATGCAACGTCAGGTAGAGCAGAGCCAAAACAGTCTCGTCGATCTTGTTCTCATCGATCTCCACGGTGTCACCCCCACTTATGCTAAATCCCAGCGTCCAGTTTAGGAAAAGAGCTAACCCTCAGCTATGGCTCTTTCAATACGCGCACTGAAGCGGGTGAGTGCTTCTGAATCCAGCTCAACTTTGAACGCTTGGGTCAAAAACGAGGGCAACTGCCTCCCGTACGGGTTTCTTGGCTATTGAAGCCGTGGAGATGATGTCCATAGCCTCGTACCTGTAACCCTCAAGCTCGCTCATTGATGACGCGCTTTCTCCTAGTGGATTCCACTGCTGGAGAATTTCTGCGACAGATTCGATTACATGCTCTTTCATAGGACGATTAGTGACATTTTAACGCCACCAACACGTGCGGCTTTGTAGTGGAGGCGAAGCCGCAACGAAAAAGGCGTCACCGTGCCTGGCCTTGTTCCCAGGCCGGTCTCCAAGAGTTGAAATCATTCCAAATCCCCGAAGTAATAAAGCGACGCTGGCACTCCACCAATACCGGAACCGAGGGCGAGACCAAGTGCCAGACCTTCAAGGGGAGTCCAAACAGTGAACCCAATAGCGGCACCTATGGTGATACCTGAGCCTAAGCCACCAATAAGGCAAATTACTGCTTTCTGTTGACGTGAGAAATTTGGCCCATTCTTTATACCCATTTCCTAAACACCACGGAAGTCTTTCTGCTTCAGAGAACGAGGCTGTAGAAAAACCCGGTTTGGGGATCTTCCCATCGCCTGACTGCTAAATTTTTTGACCCGCCCATCAACGGGACGGTTCTCCAGATTCCGGCGCATGGGAAGCCGTTTCGGCTCCAGAAGGCTGCTTAGGCCGGTACCACCGGCTCCCAAGAGGCCCATTCTCGGCCCTTTTGCTGCGGGTATCATGCTGCCAACTGCCCGTAGTTCGCCAACTTCCCGATATTATGCACCAGGCAGTATAGCTGCCACTGGCCCTGTACTTTCTTCCTGCCCCGCAAGCTGAAGCGATTCAACCGTTTGGTGGTGCCGATATTGCCGAACACCGGTTCCACCACTGACATGCGGTGGCTGTAGATTTCTTTGCCTTGCTAACTGTCCACCCGGTGCTTCATCCAATCGGTGTAGTTTGGCCGGCGTTTGTCCTCGATGGGGAACGATACCTGTCGACCAGAGCCATTGCGGTGGTCTGCTGAGGTCGGATTCTGCATGCATCGGTGCTTCTTTGGGCACTTCGACGGTTTCCAGTACCGGCTGCAGGGTGTGGTGTTCCTGGCCTTCGCCGAAGGCCTGGGCGTCGATGATGACCTGGTGTTTCTTGTCCACCGTGGCCACGCCGTTATAGCCCTGGATCGTTCCCTTGCTGCTGTCTGACCCACATAGATGTGGGAAACACAGGTTTTGCAGGAGCAAAAAACCTGTGATCTTGGCGCTTTCGTTATCGGTGATGTTGCTCTTCACTTCCTTGTTCCGCTTCCCCCGGCCCATCCTTGGGCGATTCGTCTTTAGGAAGCGGTCCACCTTCTGTAGTGATTCATCCAGCGAGAGGATCGTCTTCGCCCGGCGGATGTCCCGATCCAGTTCGGCTTCGGTCTCCGCCTCGTCCTTCTCATAGTGTTCGCGCAGGTGGTGGCGGATCAGTCGTCGCAACTTGTTCCGCTTCTCGCCCAGTTCCCTGAAGTTACCAGACCACTCCTTGGCGGCGTTGGAGGACATTTTGCAGCCATCGATGGCGAAGAGTTCGTTACCCAGCAGGCCCTGCTCGTGGCACACCAGCAGTACCTGCTCGAACAGCTCTTCGATCTCGTCCGCATGGCTGCTGACGAACTTCGCCAGCGTGGTGAAGTGCGGGACGGTATCGCAGGACAGGGCCTTGAAGATGATGTTGGTCTCGCAGCACCACTGCATTTCGCGGCTGGAGGTGATGCCCTTGGAGTAGGCGAACAGGATGATCTTCAGCAGGATGGCCGGATCGTAGGCCAGCCGACCGGTGTCGTCATTGCGGTACTTAGGGTGGAAGATGGACAGGTCCAGCTTGTGCTCGATCAGGTAGTGCACCGCGTGTTCGAAGGTGCCGGGCTGGAGCTGTTCCTGGTAGTTGATCACGACCATCGCATCCTGGTCGTAGTTGTAGTGCCTGAAGCGGGGCATGGGACGGGTCCTTGTCAGTCTGCGATGACTCAATGCTACCAAACCCTGGGAGGGGTTTTCGGGACTTTTTCTACAGCCTCAACGCTTTTGTTCAGCGGCCTTTTTGCAGCGAAGCGGAGAAAAGGGCGTCCGGTGGAGGGCCTTCAGGCCCGGAACGAACTGGAACTATTGGTTATACATGTCCCAGGAATGAACTAAGACCGCATCTCATCGCCAATTTTTTTCTGTAGGTTCCGAGCACGGCCAATAAGTCTATTTGCTGGCTCGCGTTCCCAATAGCGATTAGCCAGCGCGGAGTTGGCCTCGCTGAGAAATTCGTCAAGCTCGGCACCGTTTAACCCGTGCTTCTTACACTTTGAGGCAATGTTGTCGATTGTCGCCACATTCAATACATGATCTCGTATCAGTGTGCCGTAATCACAACGGCCTGCGACACGCGCAACCTCAATGGATGCGATTCTCCCCACTTGGCCTTCCACTGAAGCCAACTCCTCGACCTTTTGAGACCGACTGTTATGCAAACTGAGCCGGTAAGATAGCAAGCCGAGAATTATTGCTGCGGGTACGGATATAAAATTTAACACCAAAGACCAGTTCATAGAGCTTTATCCGTATAACGCGGAGCGAAGCGGCGCGTTTCACGCGTCCGCCTTACGTGCCTAGTTATATTTTTTTCCCACAACCTCTCTGCCGATCTTGATCGCGGTATGGAATATTTCGAGTAACTCTTCGAAATCATGAACGTCACCGCCAGTTTCGGCGACAAACCCTCCTGCAGAGATGTCTTGGACACCCGAGTCAATTAGCTGATGGAACCGGATGATTTTGGCGGACAGTTTCGGGTGAAGCAATCCAATCTTAGAGATGTGTTCTTGGTAAATCCGTGAGTAGTGAACTGGTATTTTTACGGAAAATATCTTTTTCTTGTCAGGGTGATGCTCGAGATAGTAAACCGACTCTTCCAATCCATACACGTACCTGCGATGTTCGATTACCTCCAACAAAGCTGATACCTCGGAGACAAGCGCCGTTTCTACAGATCGAATTTCCTGCTTTAACTTCCTCCGTTCCAAGAGATAGCTAGGGAGAAAAGTCGAAACACCGCCTACGAAGGCACCGCCAATTGCCGCAATGACTGGTAACCATTCATTTTTATCACCGGCAAACATTGATTGAAGGATGTCAATTGTCTGCGCAGCCTCCAGTAACTGCTGGGTGTCCACTCAACCTCCTAGTGAAATATAACGCCAGCCAGCATGCGCGGCTACGGAATGGAGGCGAAGCCGCAATGCAGTAGACGTCGCCGTGCCTGGCCTTGTTAGATTGGTATTAATCACCGTTTCGCCTTGCTGCTCTTCTTTGACGTGCAATTTCAAGCCTCTGAGGCTCTGTATAAAGTCTCTCGAGTAGAATAAAAGTGAAGTCCAAAACGTCCGCGGCATCCTCCTTGGAGAGAATGCCTTCATGAGCGCCATCATTACCGTCATCTTTGATACAAGAGGACAGCTCCCGCAGACCTTCAGGCAGAATCTGGTTGTCGAATAGCCAAGGTAGTCGGAACCCCAAGTTCCTTCTGATCCTATTGTTGAGGCCTTCGGCATCATCTGGGAGTAGAGACTTCGTCGCTAAATCGAGGCATAGCCTAAACATTGTAGTGGCTGCGTTATAGCAGCCGATAGACATGCAGGCCGAGCCCTCTTTAAAAATTCTGTCAATATTTTCCGGGAGGTGTTCAGGTGGCACTTCTGCAGAATTATCTTGGATACCAATGTACCTCTCTACCTTCACGAGATCATTTATGGCTGATCCGACCTCACTCAGGCCAGCTTTGAGAATATCGGCATAGTATTGCTGGTTTTGTGAGACTAGAAAGATAGTAGGGTGACGGCATGCACGGCAGACGCAAAAAATTTCAAGAATCATTTGCCAACTGAACCGGGTGGCTACTTGGACCTGATTTCCAACGTCAAACGTAATATCTTTGGTCCCGCATCGGGGACAATCCGCTACTAGTAGTGACAACACTATCTCCTTTTTACCGTCGGGCCCTATCTAGACATTATAACTCCCCACTAGGGGGCTGCCCCCACCTCGTGGGTTAGCCTCAGCCAGAGCCATAATTTACGTGTTCACATGCGTAAAAAACGGGGGGCAGCACCATGAAAAAACATAGCACACTGTATATTGGCCTGGATACGCACAAGGACTCGATTGCCGTCGCCTACGCCACAGATTTGCGAACAGAGCCGGTGACTTACGTTGGCGCCATCGGCACCCAACACTACGCCATCCGCAAGATGGTTCGACAGTTCGAATCCCGTCATCCGGGGGCCCAGCTTCAGTTCGTCTATGAAGCCGGCCCCTGCGGTTACTGGCTCTACCGACTGCTCTCAAGCTGGGACTTTCCCTGCTTTGTGGTGGCTCCGTCACTGATCCCGAAGAAGCCCGGCCAGCAGGTAAAAACCGACAAGCGTGATTGCATGCAACTGGCCCAGTTACTGCGCAGTGGGGATGTCGATCCCATCTATGTGCCAGAGCCGGAAGACGAAGCCATCCGCGATCTCTCTCGGGCCCGGGAAACCGCCATGTGGGATCTCAAGAATGCCAAGAGCCAACTCAAGGCTTTCCTGTTGCGACACGACATCCGCTACACCGGCTCGGCCAACTGGTCAGCAGCCCACATCCGTTGGCTCTCGGAACTGGTCATGCCGACACCGGTCCTGAACACCGTTTTCCGGGAAATGCTTTACACCATCGTCGAACGGTACAAGCGCCTGGACCGGCTCGATAACGAACTGACCTACCGGGTTCGCCGGTGGCGTTTCTATCCCGTCGTGAAGGCCATCCAGGCACTACGAGGTGTTCAGTTGTTAGTGGCCACCAGCGTGGTGGCCGAGCTGGGCGATCTTCAGCGATTCGACAGCCCCAGAAAACTGATGGCCTACGTGGGCCTGACGCCCAGCGAGCGCTCCAGCGGCAACCGGCGACGAGTCGGATCACTCACCTGCGCCGGAAATAAACGGGCCAGGCGCATGCTGATCGAGGCCGCCCATGCTTATCGATACCCGGCGAAAACCTCGCGCATCCTTCAGCAACGCCAGGAAGACCTACCCAAGGCCATTGTGGAGAAGGCCTGGGATGCGCAGGCCCGGCTCTGCCGCCGGTACCGTTCTCTGATGCAACGCGGTAAGCACCGCAACGTGGTGGTCGCCGCCATTGCCCGGGAACTGGTGGGCCACATCTGGGCCATTGCACGGGAAGTGGTGATCGCCACTCCCGATCCAAGGTGAAGAGAATGACTACGCTTATGGGACAGGGCAGACGCCTCAGGCCGCGGAGTGTGAAGCAACCCTCGACGCGCGTTAGGAAGCCTGGCTGAACCCTCAGACCAGACGCTCGCTCCTAGACGGAGGACCGGCTTCACGACGGAAAAGTAAGGTGGTGAGAACCCACGGATATCAGCATGAAAACCGTCGACGATTACTGGCCTCAGCGTCTGTCCTGACCCACCCTTATCGGTGGTGACGTAGCTCTGAAAAACGGGCCTGGGTTGGTGCATGTCTCTTGACGTGGGGAGTCATATCAACGCCGCCAACACGCGCAGCTTTGTAGTGGAGGCGAAGCCGCAACGGAAAAGCTGTCGCTGTGCTTGGCCTTGTTATGAGTTGAATTTGGTACTGACATAACCTGCTATTTCGCGAACCAAAGGCTCAGCGGATTTGGTTTTTGCATTCACGATATAGCCAGACCAGCTGTCCCACTCCAAACTAACGACTTCATTGTCACGCTTGAAATCTTGAAATACCTCATCAAGACCCCGGACCTTGCCGCCGGCCGGCTCTAGGCCGAACTCAACCACAATAGCTTTGGTTACCTCCTGGTAGCACCGAGATTGGATGCTATTGAAATCGAAAGTCAGTCGATCACTGGCATCTCTATGCTCACTCATGCTTCGGCCTTGAGCTCATAACGCCTGCATAAACGGCGCCCGACTAGGGCGTCCGGTGGAGGCCCATCGGGCCGGAACGAATTTAATGCACTGGTTATGTGGTGGTTCACGTTGGCAGACCCTCGAACTTCGGCACCTCCGCCAACCGCTCATCCCAAACGGTTTTGCTTGATGAGAATATATGCGCCGTTGGCAACATCGTTAATTGAGAATCCAAACACCCTGCGGGAACAACGACTAAACCCGCGACCGGCGAATTCGGCAATGCTGAACCACACAATTTACAAAAGCTCCGGCTATGACGAGTACCTGGAAGCGTAAAGGAAGCCACGGCATCTGCACCCGATTGCCAGTCCAATTTAGCAGAATGCGAGAATAAATTTGCCGCATGGGCCGAACCCGTATCTTTCTGGCAATGCCGACAATGGCACAGATAGAAGCTATCGAATTCACCTTTGACCTGAAAGCTAACCGTGCCGCACAGACAAGAACCGAAATGATCAGTCATGAGAACCTCTTCCGTGGCCTAGAGGTGAAATGCACATAACAGCTAATTATACGAACGCGTTCGTATAACACCCGTTCGTATAATTCCAATATCGAGCTGGCGTCAACACGAACAAAAAACCGTAAATTCATGGCATTAGCCCCAACCCCCACGGCTACCGCAGGAGTTATACGCCCCTATTCCGGCCACTCCTGGTACCTTCGGTGGGGCGTATAACTCCAGTACCCCATCTTTTCACTTCAACCATATCAGATGCTTATCGCCTTTTCTCCGCCGGTTTACGGAGTTTTGCGAACGCGTTCGCTGAACTCCGTGCCGCAGGCGGGTTCTTGACATTCGTGCCTCACCGAATACTGTATATAATTACAGCACCTGAAAGGACAATTCGGATATGGACATTCCTAACCCAATCCCGGCAAAACCCACCCGATTTCTGGATCAGCTCCGCGCCTTCATTCGGGCGCGGGGCCTGGCCTACAGGACAGAGCAGACCTACCTGTTCTGGACCAAGCGCTATATCCGCTTCCACCAGCGCAGACACCCGAGAACCATGGGATCGGCAGAGGTGGAAGCCTTCCTGAACCATCTAGTCGTTCAGCGTAACGTCGCCCTGGCCACGCAACGCGTAGCCCTCAATGCTCTGGTGTTTCTCTACCGTGAGTTCATGGCAATGCCACTGGAGGAGCTGCATTTTGAAGGCGCCCGCAAGCCTGCAAGGTTACCAACGGTTTTCAGTCCCGACGAGGCAAAGCGGGTCATTGATAAACTGGAGGGGGTGCCAAAACTGATTGCCATACTGCTATACGGTTCCGGACTCCGCATCAGTGAAGCGCTTCGGCTCCGCATAAAGGATGTGGATTTCGACATGCAGCAACTGGTGGTTCGTGGCGGAAAGGGCGGCAAGGACCGGATCACATTACTGCCGGACCGCTTGCTCGAACCACTGCACCAACAAATAGCGGTGGCCACCCATCAACATCAGGCGGACCTGGCTGCCGGGTATGGCGCCGTTTATCTACCTACGGCGCTCGCCCGGAAATACCCCCACGCAGAGAAAGAAACCGGTTGGCAATACCTGTTTCCTGCCAAGGACCTCTCCGTCGATCCTCGTTCCGGCATTCGCCGGCGCCACCACGTGTTGGACAGGACCGTACAGAAGCGCTTCCGTGAGGCCATACGCGCGGCCGGAATCCGCAAGCTGGCGAGCAGTCATACCTTTCGTCACAGCTTTGCCACTCGACTGCTGGAGGCGGGTTATGATTTGCGCACAATCCAGAAGCTTCTCGGCCATACCGACTTGCGAACCACGGAAATCTACACCCATGTGGTGCGGAAGGGCGGCTTTGGCGTCAGGAGTCCGGTGGACGCAACGCTTTGATGAAGGGATGCTATTGTTCGAGGTTGATGCCTCGCAGGGTCTCACCACCGGATCGGTACAGATCAAGGTCGGCAACTGCTTGCCCCCATCCATTCCCATGCAGCAACTCCTCAAGCGGCAGCCGCGACCGCCACCCCTTTTTCTGCAGTTCGGGCTGATCAAGAAACTCGCTGACATAGCCCAGGCACAGGTAGGCCAGGGGGTAGACGTGGTCCGGCAGGTTGAGGGTGTTGGCCAGTTGCTGCTGGTCCAGGATGCTGACCCAGCCGACGCCGATGCCTTCGGCGCGGGCGGCCAGCCACAGGTTCTGTACCGCCAGGCAGGTGCTGAACAGGTCGGTTTCCACGATGGAGTTGCGGCCCAGCACGTGGTCGCCGCCCCGGCTTCGGTCGCAGGTGATGCACAGGTTGATGGGGCTGTCGAGGATGCCCTGCAGTTTCAGGCTGCGGTAGGTCTGTTGTCGGTCACCGCTGTAGTTGTTGGCGGCCTTTTCGTTCTCCTGCTCGAAGATGGCAACTATCTGCTCCCGCACCGGCACGCTGTCGATGAGGATGAAATCCCACGGCTGCATGAAGCCCACCGACGGGGCATGGTGGGCGGCGTTGAGCAGCCTCACCAGGACGTCGTCAGGGATCGGATCCGGCAGGAACTGGGAACGCACGTCCCGGCGCTCGTGGATGGCCCGGTAGAGGCCCTGGCGTTCTTCGTCGGAGAAGGGGCGGTTGGGGTCGGTCATGGTGATCCTTGCAGGCCCAGCAGGGTTTTCAGCCAGACGGTGTCCAGGTGTTGCTCCACCTGGTCGGCCAGGCGGTCGAGTTGTTGCAGGCGGTGTTGCCGGTAGTCCACCGACTGGCCATCAGTCGCCAGGCCGGCCCAGTGGAGGATGGCATCGCAGGCGGCGGGTTCGTCGAAGATGCCGTGCACGTAGGTGCCCATCACCTGGCCGTCCTCACTGATAGCACCGTCAGGGCGACCAGCCAGGGTGGCCATGGGTGATGACAGTGCGTCGCCACGGGTCACGCCGTTATGCATCTCGTAGCCGGTGAACGCCACCGGCCGGGCCACGCCCGCGGCCTGTTCGATAAACTGGCCACTGACACGCCGGAGCTGCTTGCCGGCCACCATGCGGGTGGTCATATCCAGTAATCCAAGACCGGTCGTGGTGCCGGTATCGCCTTCCAGGCCATCCAGGTCTTCAACCGCTTCTCCAAGCATCTGGAAACCGCCGCAAATGCCGAATACCTTGCCACCGTAGCGCAGGTGGCGCCGGATAGCCTCCGGCCAGCCTTGTGCGTACAGCCATTGCAGGTCCGACCGGGTGCTCTTGCTGCCGGGCAAAACCATCAGGTCCGCCGGGGGGATTGGCTGGTCCGGCGCGATAAATTGCAGGTCCACCTTCGGGTGCAGTCGCAGCGGGTCAAAGTCGTTGTGGTTGCTGATGCGTGGCAGCAGCGGCACCACCACTTTCAGGGCGCCCGCCTCGCTGTCGCCGCTGGTGCCGACACTGTCTTCCGCGTCCACCACCAACCCATGCAGGTAGGGCAACACCCCCACCACCGGCTTGCCGGTACGTTCACCCAGCCAGTCCAGCCCCGGGTCCAGCAGCGTCTTGTCGCCCCGGAAGCGGTTGATGATAAAGCCCCGGGTACGCCCCCGTTCACTGGGGGAGATCAGTTCCAGCGTACCCACCAACTGGGCGAACACGCCGCCCCGGTCGATGTCCCCCACCAGCAGCACCGGGCAGTCCGCCGCTTCGGCAAACCCCATATTGGCGATATCGTTGGCCCGCAGGTTGATCTCGGCGGGGCTGCCGGCGCCCTCGGCGATGATCACATCGTAACGGCCGGACAACGCCTGCCAGGCAGCCATCACCGACTCCTTCGCCTCCACCTTGTAGGCGTGATAGTCCAGCGCGTCCATATTGCCGTGGACCTGCCCCCGCAAAATGACCTGCGCGCCCCGGTCGCTCTGGGGCTTCAGCAACACCGGGTTCATGTCACTGTGGGGGTCCAGCCCGCAGGCCAGGGCCTGCAAGGCCGTGGAGCGCCCGATCTCGCCGCCATCCACGGTCACCGCGCTGTTCAGGGCCATGTTCTGGGGCTTGAACGGTGCCACCGACACGCCCTGCCGGGACAGCCACCGGCACAGGGCAGCCACCACGGTGGTCTTGCCCGCATCCGATGTGGTGCCCTGGATCATCAGGGTCGTCAAAGTTCCACGCCCTTCTGCGCCTTCACCCCAAGATCCTTGAAGGCATGCTTGACCACCTTCATCTCGGTGACCGTGTCCGCCAGCTCGATCAGCTCCTGTGGCGCATGGCGACCGGTAACGATGGCATGCTGCATCTCCGGACGGGCCTGGAGGTCGTCCAGCACCCGGTCCAGGTCGATGTAGTCGTACTTCAGGGCGATGTTCAGCTCGTCCAGCAGCACCAGGTCGTAGCTGTCGTCCTTCAGCATGCGGGCGGCGATGTCCCAGGCCGCGGACGCGGCAGCGATGTCCCGCTCCCGGCTCTGGGTGTCCCAGGTATAGCCCTCACCCATCACGTGGTAATCCACATTGGGCAGTTTGCGGAAGAAGGCATCCTCGCCGGTGCTGAAGGCGCCCTTGATGAACTGGACAATGCCCACCTTCATGCCATGGCCCAGGGCCCGGGCCACCATGCCGAACCCGGAGCTGCTCTTGCCCTTGCCGGCGCCAGTCAGCACCAGCAGCACGCCCTGCTCTTTCTGGGCCCTGGCAATGCGCTCGTTCATGATCTTCTGCTTGGCCGCCATACGGCGGGCATGACGTTCCGGGTCTTTGGCGCGTTCAGCCATTGTTTTTCTCCTCTGGTTCAATCGGTTCGCCCCGGAAGATCCGTGCCACCACGGCCGGGGCTGACGGGAAATACCCGTGGAAGTAACTGGCCACCAGGCCGCGATGGCTGAACACCGGTTCAGCCTCGGTGCCCGCTACCTTGCGGGTGCGGGCCAGGGGCTGCCAGTCGGTGACCAGCCGGGAATGGTGATAGGTATGGCCCCGCAACTCACCGTCGGTGGTGGCAAGGCCCTGTAGCCCCAGGGCCTGCAGCCGGTCCGCCATCTCCGCCCGCCCGGGCATCAGTCCCAGTAACCGGTGGCCATCGCCATTGCGGTCGATCAGCTGCTCGCAGCAGGCCATCAGCCCGCCACACTCCGCCAGCATGGGTTTACCGGCTTCATGGTGGGCCCGGATATCCGCCAGCAAGCTGGTATTGGCGGCCAGGGTAGCCCCATGCAGTTCAGGGTAGCCGCCGGGCAACCAGAGCGCATCCGCCTCGGGCAGACGGCTGTCGGCCAGTGGCGAGAAGAACACCAGGTCAGCACCCATGGCTTCCAACATGTCCAGGTTGGCGCGATAGATAAACGCGAAGGCGGCATCCCGGGCGATGGCGATGCGGGTGCCCTCAAGGTGGCGTTCCGGGGGGCGCGGTGGTTCCGCACTAAGCCGGACCGGTCGCGGCAACTGGTCCAGCCCTGCCTCCTGCAGGACGTCGGCGGCGGCATCCAGGCGGGCATCAAGATCCGCCACCTCGGCCGCCTGCACCAGCCCCAGGTGGCGGTCCGGTATGTTCATGGCGTCGTTGCGGGGAATGGCCCCCAGCAGTTCGATGCCTTTCGGCAGGCTCTCCCGCAGCATGTCCCCATGGCGGGGGCTGCCGATACGGTTGGCGATCACCTGGTGCACGGGCAACGCCGGGTCGAAGCTTGCCAGCCCCAGGGCCACGGCCCCGAAGGTCTGGGCCATGCCCCGGGCGTCAATCACGGGCAGTGCGGGAATGCCCATCAGCTTCGCCAGATCGGCGCTGGACGGGTCACCATCGAACAGCCCCATGGAGCCTTCCACCAGGATCAGGTCCGCCTGCTGCGCGGCTTCTGCCAGTCGCCAGCGGCACTCGTCTTCCCCGGTCATCCAGGGGTGGAGCTGGTAGACCGGTTGCCCGGAGGCCACTTCCAGCACCATGGGGTCCAGGTAGTCCGGGCCGTGCTTGAACACGCGCACCTTGCGACCGGCATTACGGTGCAGGCGCGCCAGGGCGGCGGTGACCATGGATTTGCCCTGGCCGGAGCCTGGGGCGGTGATCATGGCGGCTGGGGTGGTTGTTTCAAGCAACTGGTTCTTTCCTTTTTATACTTGGGAGTCTGCGGTAAGTGGGGGCCCTCTTTCCGGGACACGCCGTAGATACGTCCCTGTAGGCTCCTAAAAAACGTCCCTGTTTTTTAGGGTCCCGGAAAGAGGGCCCCCACTCACCGCGGTCAGGCTGATGAGCTATGAACGCACTGGCACAAAAACCGGCGCCCCATCAGCCTCCACCGTCATCAGTTTCTGGTTATACAGACGCTCCAGCACCGACGGCACCAGCATCTGCTCCGCAGGTCCCCAGCAGGCATCGCCATTGGGGAACAGCAACAACAGGTGGTCGCACCACCGGGCGGCCAGGTTCAGGTCATGCAGGCACATGAACACCGCCTTGCCGGATTTTGCCTGATCTTCCAGCAACCGCAGCACCGCCACCTGGTGATGCAGGTCCAGGTGGTTGGTAGGCTCGTCCAGCAGCCAGATATCCGGATTCTGGGTCAGCATGGTGGCGATGGACACCCGCTGGCGTTCGCCGCCGGACAGGGTATTCACCAGCCGGTCTGACAGGTGGGCCACATCGAGCGCTTCCAGGGCCTGCTGCGCCAGGGCCAGATCTTCGCCCCCTTCCATCTGCCAGGGGGACAGCCACGGGTGGCGGCCGATCAGTGCGGTTTCCAGCACGGTGGCGGGGAAACCGTCCTGCCGTTCCTGGAACACCAGCCCCAGTTGTTGAGATACCTCCCGGCGGCGGATCCGGGTCAGTGAACGCTCACCCAGCCATACCTCCCCGCTGCGGGCGGGGCGCAGGCCTGCCAGGGTGTGTAGCAGTGTGGTCTTGCCGGCACCATTGGGGCCCAGTACGCCCCACACCTGCCCGCTTTCCAGGGCAAAATCCAGCGGCTGCCCGGAGTCTCGGCCCGGGATATCGATCACCAGTTGTCGCGTCTGCAACGGATTCATCAGCGGCTCCGGTACAGCAGGTAAAGGAACGTGGGCACGCCCAGCAAGGCGGTGATCACCCCTACCGGCAACTGTTCCGGGGCAATCACCACCCGCGCCAGGGTATCCGCCAGCACCAGCAGGGTACCGCCGGCCAGGGCGCAGGCGGGCAGGATCAGCCTCTGGTCGTTGCCCAGCAGCAGCCGCAGCATATGGGGTACCACCAGCCCGACGAAGCCGATGCTGCCGGCCGTGGTCACCGCCGTGGCCGTCAGCAGGCTGGCACTGAGGTAGATCATCCATTCCAGTGGCCGTACGTTCACACCCAGGGCCGCTGCCTGCATGGGGCCACGGGCCAGGACATTCAGGCTGCGCCCCACCGGCAACACCAGCAGGCAGGTCAGGAACAGAAGGACCATCGCCGGCCAGGGGCTGCGGGCGTAGGACACGTCCCCCATCAGCCAGTAGAGCATGCCCGGCAGCCGCTGGGCGGGGGCGATGGCCAGCATCAGGGTGATCACCGCGCCCCAGCCGGCGGCCACCACCACGCCGGTGAGCAGCAGTCGTGATGGTGTCCAGCTTCCGGTGCCGTGGGCCAGACCGAACACCAGCAGGGTGGCCAGCAGGGCACCCCCAAAGGCGGAGACGCTGACCACGAGTGTCGTCAGCCCTGCCAGCATGGCCAGCAAGGCCCCCACCGAAGCCCCCCCGGACAGGCCCAGCACATAGGGGTCGGCCAGCGGGTTACGCAGCAGCACCTGCATCAGCGCCCCCGCCACCGCCAGCAGCCCGCCGGTGGCAAAGGCGGCCAGGGTGCGGGGCAGGCGCAGTTCCAGTACCAGGGTATGGTGCAGGGGCTCGCCGCCGCCCATCACCGCCGCCATCACCTCACCCGGCGACAGGCTGACGCTGCCCGTGCCGACGGACAGCACCATGGCCAGCAATCCGGCGCAGGCCAGCATCAGTAACGGCAACAGGTGAGGACGGGCAAGCGGCACTGCTTACTCCCCGACCGCTTCGGTGCGACGGGCCCGGGCCTCGTCGAGTTTCTCGCAGAACAGGCGGCTGCCTTCCAGCATGCGCGGCGTCGGGCGCTGGATCAGCGACGGCGGCACGAAGAACAGGTTGTCGCGTCGCACGGCGGTGAGTTCGTCATACTGTTCCCAGTGGGTCAGCCAGTGGCGGTTCTCCTCCCCCATTCCGCCGGCGAGGATGGCCTCCGGGTCAGCTGCCAGCACCGCTTCGTCACTGATCCTCGGCACCAGCCGGTCCAGCTCGCCGAAGACGTTGACGCCACCGCACAGGGTGATGACCTTGCCGATCAGGTGGTCATCGTTCACGGACATCAGAGGTTCATCCCACACCTGGTAGAACACCGGCACCGGATCAGCACCCTCATAGGCGGCCTCCAGCTCGGTCATGCCCCGGCGGAAATGGTGGGCAACCTTGTTGCCGTGGGCTTCGGTGCCAGCGAGGGTCGCCAACTGCCGGATGGTGTGGGAGACGTCGTCAAAACTTCGGGGCTCGATGGAGAACACCGGTATGCCCAGTTCCCGGATGGTCTCCAGTTGCTCCGGCGGATTGCCGGTGACCCAGCCGATCACCAGATCCGGTTTTAGCGAGACCAGTACCTCCAGGTCCATGCGGGTATGGCTGCCGACCGACGTCACGTCCTTCGCCTCCGGTGGATAATCGCTGAAGGCCACCACCGCCACCACCTTGTCGCCGGCTCCCGCCGCCCACACCAGTTCCGTGGCGCCGGGGGACAGGGCGGCAATGCGCTCGGCTGGCTGGTCCAGGCACAGCCGCTGGCCGGTGGCATCGGTGGCGCACACCTCGTCCGCCTGGGCGTTAACGCACGTCCACATCAGGGCAGCGGCCATGAATCGTCGGATTAGCATGCGGCGAACAGACTCCCGGCTGACTGGCATGATGAATGGTTGTCCCCGCTGTCTTCAGGCGGTGGTCCGCCCTTGCGGGCGGCGTTGAAGGCCTCCCGTTGTGCCGGCTCCAGCCGGTCCGACACCCAGTCCATCAGCGGGTGGTCCGGGCGGGTGTGGCCATCGCCGGGCAGGCCATGGTCAACAATACCGTTGGCAAAGTCACTGGCAAGCTGGTCCAGCACGAATGGATCCGCATCCCAGAAGCCCCGCTTGGCGGCCAGCAGGGTAATGGCCTGCATATGGGTTTTCACGTGGGCATTGTGCCCCTGTGACAGGAACTCATCCAGCCCCAGTTGGTGCCGGTCCTGGAAGTAGACCTCGTTGATGTCGTCCCACACCCCGGGGCGCACCACCTGCGGGCTGGTGACCTGCCAGCCCCAGAGGTTGTCCAGGAAGTCGCTGCCCATGGTGCGGGCACCGGCATAGCCATGCTCCATCAGCGGCGCCAGCCATTGTGGATTGAGGTTGCGGGACCGCAGTTCCACATCCAGTGCCCGCTGCAGGGAACTGACCTGGGGGTTGGCCGGATCGGCGTACTGCAGCACCCGGTTCTGCGGCGGCTCGCCGCGAAGGTGCTCTACGGCATTGGACAGCCCGCCCTGGAAGTCGAAGCCGTCGTCGTTGTCCAGCAGGCCATACAGGTAGCTGGCGCGGCCCAGGTAGGTATGGCCGACGGACTGCAACTGGCGGTCGAAGGCCTGGTGGCTGGCCTCGCCATTGCGGTCCATCCCGTAGACATGGCCCATGCGGCGGCGATAGGCGTCGCCCAGCTGTTGCCGGTCGCTCCAGGCACCGGAGCGGGAGGCCAGCCGGTTCACCCCTGCGCCGTAGGCACCGGGGGCGGCACCGAATACCCGGTAGGAGGCCTGGGTGCCGGCGTCTTCCGCGCCCATGCCCTCCGCGATCATGGCCCGGGTGTCTTCCACCCAGCGGCGGGCAACGCCATTGAACGCCAGCGGCTCGGTGCCGGGTCGGCGCACCTCCGGTGGCAGGGCCGACAGTGCCTGATCCAGGGCCGTGGTCAGCTTCGGATAGTCATGGCGAATGGTCTCGGCCGAGGCATCCAGCGCCATCAGGACGGCCTGGTCCAGCCATTCCAACTGGCTGCCGTACAGGTCCCGGAACAGGCCGGAGGTGGTGAACACCACATTGTGGCGGGCCGCCAGGATCTCGTCGGGGCCGACAGGCAGGCGCTCCAGCCCCTTGACGATGCCCCGGCTGTTCCACACCGGGCGGATGCCCAGCAGTTTCATGCCGAAGGCGATCATCACGCCCTCGTCCCGCACGGTGTCCGAGGCCCACAGGACCAGGGCATCGCTGTCTTCGTTCTGCCCACGGTCGTTCTCAAGCGCCTTGTCGGTCAGTTCCGACGCCAGGGACCAGGCCACACGGGTGGGAATCAGGTCGTCGGACAGGGCGTGGAAGTTGCGCCCGGTGGGCAGCACTTCCGGGGTCCGCAGCGGGTCGTTGCCCTGCCCCGGCGCCACGAAACGCCCCTCCAGTGCCGCCAGGAAGCTGGCGCGCTCGTTGGCCGGGGACTCCGCCAGCCAGTCGCGCCAGTCCGGGTCCGGTTCACCGTCGTCGCCGGCCATGGAGGTGAGCATGGTGTCCAGTTGGTCCGGGGTCCAGTCCCTGCCGAACACATGCAGGCCCAGGGGCATGAAGTGTTCCTGCATGTCGGTGACGTAGTGGCCCGCCTCGTGGACCAGCAGGTCCGGTGACAGCTCATCCACGGACACTTCCTCCCGGGACAGGCCCATCTCGCCGGCAATCTCACGCTCCAGGTCGTCGCCGATCTCCAGGTCGCGGACCTTCTCCCGCAGCAGCTTCACCGCCCGTTCCCGGGTCGGGCTGTCCGGCTCGGAGGCGGATTCCCAGGTTTCCACCAGCTGGCGCAGTTCCAGCAGGTCGTCGTAGAGCTTCGTGGCGGCCAGCGGTGGCGTCAGGTGGCTGATCATCACGCCCAGGGCCCGGCGCTTGGCCTGGATGCCCTCGCCGACGCCATCGACAATGTAGGGGTAGATCAGGGGCAGATTGCCGCCCAGCAGGTCAGGGTAATCATCGGTGGTCAGGCCGGCCCGGCGCCGGGGCAGGAATTCCCGGGTGGAATGGCGGCCCAGGTAGACCAGGGCGTCGGCCCGAAAGCCGTCCTTCAGCCAGTGGTAGAACCCCACGTATTGATGGGTCGGCGGGAAGGTGGTGTTGGCGTGCAGCAGTTCCTCGGACACTTCCCAGCCCCGGGGCGGTTGCGGGCCGATGTAGATATTGCCGAACTGCAGCCCCGGGAACACCATGTTGCCGTCCACCACCATGGACCGGCCCGGCGCCTCGCCCCAGCCCCGCAGGCCGGGGATGCCGGTGTCCGCCAGCGCCTCACGCTGGGCCGTCACGGCGTCCCGCTGGCCGCCCTCGGTCAGGCGCTGGCGCCACAGGGCCTCGTAATCGTCCAGCTCAGCCAGGGCCCGGGCGCGGTTGGGGTGCTGGAGGTGTTCGATCAGGTGGCGCAGGTCGCCGGTGCCCCGGTCCAGCAGGTCCAGGGCGATGTCCTGTTCACCCAGCTCGTGGGCCTGTTCCAGCCGCGCATGGAGATACCCCAACGGCCCGTGTACCAGTTCCTCCTGGACCACGGTGGGCAGGGTGTTGAAGTAGGCGAGATAGTCATCGGAAGAGAGCTGCGGCACCTGGTCCGCCATGGCCCGCAGGGAACGGGGATCGTCCGTCAGGTTGACGCCCCTGGCCTGCATGCGGTCAAGCAGGGCTTCGGGACTCTCCGGCAGGGGCCCGGTGTCGTAGCCCTCGTCCTTTAGCCAGTGGAGCATCTCGAACAGGGAGGCGGGCACATCCAGGTTGTCGGCGCCGATGTTCTGCCGGCCCGGCGGGTGGTTGTAGTAGATGATGGCGACCCGCTTGTCTTCATTGGCTCGGCGTTGCAGCACCTGCCAGCGGGACAGACGCTCCGACAGGGCCTCGATGCGCTCGGGGACCGGGCGGGTCAGGGTCAGGGCGACGCCGGTGAGTTCGTGGATTTCCTCCGGCTCGGCCACCGCCAGCACCAGCGGCTGGCTGACGCCCTGCAACTCCGGCATGGCCAGCTTGTAGTGCACCTTGTCCGCCGGCACTCCGTCGATGGACAGTTGCCACTGGTTGCGGGTGCGGGACGCCAGGCGCAGGCCCTTGATCACCGGCACGTCCAGCGCCTCCAGCTCTTCCGTTACCCGGCGACGACCCTCGCCGCCACCCACGGTGAAATCCTGAAGGCTGACAATGGCGGACAGGGTGGCGTCACCGACGGTCTCCGGCAGGGCACGAACCGCCTCCAGGCTGGCGCCACCCCAGCGGGCGAGCACGGCGAAACACTGGATATCACGGGCTTCCAGTGCCGCACAGGTATCATCCAGCAGTGCCCGGTCGCCGGGGCGATCACCGCTGTCCAGGTCCAGCAGGGTGACCACCGGCCCGGCTTGAAGGGCGAGGCCGTCAGGGTCGTCCATGGCCTCCCCGTCACGGTAGTAGCGGATCAGTGAACGGGACGGTAGCTCGGGGACGTCCAGGTCGTAATCCGCCTGCACCAGCAGCCAGCGCAGCAGGGCGTCCAGATGGTCCGGCGTGCGGCCCTGGTAGAGGATGCGACTGTCCAGCCAGGACGCCTGCTGCGGGAACTGTTCCCTGAGGGCGGCGTTGTGCTTCGCCACGTCGGCGCCCGGCTCCGGGGCGGCCATAAGGTCGTTGAGGGTCTGATCATCCAGCTCCGCCAGGGGGGATTCGCCGTCCAGCCGCGACAGGCGTGTCAGGCTCCGGTCGCCATTGACGGCCAGGATGGGGAATGACCGTGCCCCGGCCTGTTCCGACACCACCCGCGCCAGCCGGCCCACCTGTTCACCGAACACCGCCGCCATCAGCAGGGCGTCCGCCCCGGACACCAGCCCGGCCAGCTCCCGGTCCTCCAGGCGCGCCAGTTGCTCCGGGGTTCGCAGTACCACCCGATGGTCCGGATAGGTTTCGGCAAACTGTTCGGCGCCAGCGGCCAGCTCAGCGGCGGAGCGTTCCGACACCACACCCACTATCGTGGCGGCGCTGACCGGCGGGGCCAGCAGGGCCATCAGCAGCAGTGCCATGGCCTTCAGGTAGGTTATCTGCGATTTCATGGCCACCCCCCTTCCCTGGCTGTCGTTTTACTGGATGTCGTAACGGACAGTGAGCATGGCGGTACGGCCGGCTGCCAGGTAACCCTTGCCATCGAAGCGAAGGGCGGTGGCGTATTCCTTGTCGAACACGTTGTCCACGGTCAGGCGGGTGGACCAGTTGTCGGCGAACTGCCAGCCGGCACGCAGGTCGAGGGTACCGAAGCCGGGCAGCCGGTCCTCGTTCTCGGCATCGTCGTAGCGGTAGCCTTCGGCGTTGAGGGTGCCGCCGACACTCCAGTCGGCAAACTCACGATCCAGTTCCAGGCGGAACTGTTGGGCACTGCGGCGGCGCAGGCGGTTGTCGGTATTCCGGTCACGGGGATCCATCAGGGTCACGGCCGCCTGGGCGCGCCAGCCTTCGTAGTCAAAGCCACCGGTCAGTTCCACGCCACGAATGCGGGCGTCGTCGACATTGGCCGGGCGGGTGTTGCCACCGGCATCGGTTTCCAGGGAGATCAGGTTGTCCACATCCAGCTGGTAGATGGCGGCATCCCAGTACCAGATATCATATCGGCCGGACATGCCCAGTTCGAAAGCGCCGCCCTTCTCCGGCTCCAGGTCCGGATTACCGGCGTAGGAACCGCCGAAATCGTAGGTTTCCAGCGGGTAGTACAGATCGTTGAAGGTGGGTGCCCGGAAGGAAGTCTGGTAGCTGGCGCGAACCCGGTGGTAGTCATCGAAGGCATGGCCGAGGGCAATACCGCCGGTTTCCTCACGACCGTAGGCTTCGTTGTCATCCAGCCGCAGGCTGACCTGCACATCGGTAGGCCCGAAACCGAGACGCAACTGGCTGAAGGCGGCGGCGTTGGTGCGGCTGTCCTCGTCGTAGTCGGTGGTGCTGTTCACTTTCTCGCTGAGCAGTTCCGCGCCCAAGGCCAGCTCGTGGCTGCTGAAGTAGACGGTGTTTTCCCAGCGCGCGGTGCGTGCGGTGGTGTTGAACACCGAGTCGCCGGAGTCACGGAAGTTGTCCTGCTCGTCACGGGCCTCGGAAACCTGGATCGCGGTGTCCCAGTAGTCGCTCACCGGGGTCGTCAGGCGGAAACCGGCCAGGCGGATCATATAGTCGGTGTCACCGCCCTCGAATTCGTTGTTGCCCTCGGACTGCATCAGCAGCAGGCCGGCCTCGCCGCCGTTCTCCAGTTCGTGGGTCACCTTGGCGATACCGGCGGTATTGCGGAAGCCCTTGTCATCACCGCCTTCGATAATCTCGGTGCCGTCGGTTTCCTTGTGCACACCACTCAGGCTGAACCGGGTGTTGCCTGACCGGGCGGAAATACCGCCGGAGCCCATCTGGGTGTCGAAGTTGCCGGCACCGGCTTCAACCCAGCCCCGGTGGCCATCCTGAACGGGCTCGTGGGTAAAGGCCTGGATCACGCCACCGACAGCGTCGGCACCGTACAGGGAGCTGCGCGGCCCGCGCACGATTTCAACCCGGTCCACCAGGTCCACGGGAAAGTACTGCCAGGGCGCGCTGCCGCTGGTGGAGGAACGCAGGCGGATGCCATCCACCAGGAAGATGGTGGACTCGCTGCCGGTGCCCCGGGTGTAGACACTGGTGTTCTTGCCGAAGGAGCCATTGCTGATCACGTTGATGCCCGGCTGGCTGCGCAGCAGGTCCTTGAACTCCGCCGGCTGCTGCCTGCGGATCTGCTCCTCGTCGATCACGGTCACGGACGACAGGCTCTCCCCCACGGTGCGCGGCCCCACGGTGGCGGTGACCACAATGGGATCAATGGCGGCATAAATGGGGTCACCCGCCTCTGTTTCGGCGGCGGTAACGGACAGTGGGAGCAGTACAAGGGCAGGAAACGCCAGGCGACGCTTGCTGGCCGGGTCGGAAAAAGGCATGTTCGGATCTCGCTGACTAACCGCGCGTCCCCGCACGGTGGAAACAACATTGCTGCGAAAGTCAGGGAGGAAATGGCCCAAAGGCAGGGTGGGCAGGGGCCAGATAAAGGGAAAGACTCGCCGGTTCACCCACCATTGCCGCCCTCCGCAGCACCAGGTGTGTTTACAGGCCGGTCTCCGGGCTTTTGAGCGGATGTCGGAGCATCCCGGATAACCGCCTTCCCATGCCGGTGGCACAGTGGCGTCGTGGCTATCCGTGGGAGGTTATGGAACTCCCGGACTCAATTACCGTTGCGGGGGCAGCGTCGGACTTGCCTGTTCAGGGCGCACCGACTTCCCGTTTCACCCGAAGTGGACTTCGGGATACCTGAAAACAGGGCGACAGGCTAGCAATCCGACCTGTGCTGGTCAACGACATTCATCAGGTGTTGCAGGGTCCGCTCCAGCCGCTCCCACTCGAAGGCATCACCGGGCAGGCCGATGCGCAGGGCCGACGGATTGTCGAAATAGCGCACCAGGATGCCGCGACCGGCCAGGAAATCCACCATGAGTTGCGCCTTCGGATGCTCCAGGTAACGGAACAGGATGGTGCCCCGTGTGGCGGGCAGGCCGGCGTCCTGCAGTAACCGGTCGAGGCGGTCGCTGTCCGCCTGCAGACGCTCCGCCGTCCGCTGTTGCCAGAGGGTATCCTTGAGGGCCCGGGCCATGAGGTAACGGGCCGGCGAGCTCAGGGACCAGGGCCCCAGGCGGGCCGCCAGGGCACCGGTGATCGCCGGTTCCGCAAAAACCGCCCCCGCACGCACCCCGGCCAGGCCGAAGAACTTGCCCAGGGATTGCAGCACCACCAGCCCCGGCGCGGAAGACATGGGCACCAGGCTGATGCCCCGGTAGCTGGTGGCAAAGGCCTCGTCCACCACCAGCCAGCCGTCGCGGCCCACCAGCTCGGCGTGCCAGTCCAGCAGCCGTTCCCGGGAGACGGTCATGCCGGTGGGATTATTGGGGTTGATCCACACCATCACGTCCAGGTCGCCCAACCAGTCATCGCCGGATTCCACCTGCGCCAGGCTGACGGGCACCACCTCATGCCCGGCCAGGGCCCAGCAACGGGCGTGTTCCTCAAAGCCCGGGGCGGGCACACCCACCCGGCAGGGGGAGCGCAGCAATGGCAGCGTCTGGATGGCGGCCTGGCTGCCCGGTACCGGCAGACAGCCGGCGTTGCCGGGGGCACCGGCCCAGCCACGGATTACCGTATCCAGGCCGTCGTCTTCCTCCGGGAGCTGGCGCCACAGGTAGTCCGGCAACGGCGGCACCTTCCAGCCCTGCCGGTTGATGCCGGTGGACAGGTCCAGCCAGTGATCCAGTGGAATACCCCAGCGACGGGCCGCCTCGATCAGGCGCCCGCCATGGGTGGGTGTCGCGCTCATCCGTTACCTCCCGTGAACATCATGGCACCGAACGCCAGCAGCGCCACCCAGAGCCAGGCACCCCGGGTGACCAACCGCAGTGCCTCACGAATCGACCCGGCAGTGGCCGCCCC
This sequence comes from Marinobacter sp. OP 3.4, assembly GCF_036224885.1. Taxonomy (NCBI): domain Bacteria; kingdom Pseudomonadati; phylum Pseudomonadota; class Gammaproteobacteria; order Pseudomonadales; family Marinobacteraceae; genus Marinobacter; species Marinobacter sp. OP 3.4. The sequence continues at coordinate 21,559 of NZ_JAVVLT010000018.1, read as the reverse complement.
GCCGACCCCCAGTACCGGGCGCGGGCGAAGCCGGTCACCGTAGGGTGCCGGGCCGCCCAGGGTAATATTGAGGGCACCGGCCCCCGCCGCCATTACCGGCCCGGCGTTGGGGCTCTCCCAGGCGGCGGCCTGGGTCCGCCAGCACCGCAGGGCCTGGCGGGTATCCCCCAGCAGGGCATAGGTCAGCGCGGTCAGCCTGGCCGGCACCCAGTTCATGACATCGTCCAGGCGGGCCGCCACCCGCCCGAAGGTCAGGAACCGCTCATTACGGTAACCCCACATGGCATCCAGGGTATTCACCATGCGGTGCAGCAACACCCCGGGCAGCCCGGCCAGCAGGAACCAGAACAGGCTGGCGAAGACGGCGTCGGCGCCGTTCTCCAGCATGGATTCGGTGGCGGCGGTGGCGACACCCTGTTCATCCAGCCGCCGGGCATTGCGACTGACAATGCCGCCCACCGCCTGGCGCGCGCCGTCCAGGTCGTGTCGTTCCAGTGGTGCCGCCACGGCCAGCCCGTGCTCTCGCAGCCCCCGCAGGGACAGGGCAAGCCACAAGCCGACCGCCTCCAGCACTGGCACCAGCCATGACGGGGCGAGACAGACCGCCAGCCAGGCCACCAGGGTCAGGGGAACGACCAGTACCGTTACCGCCAGCAGCCCCCGCCAGAGCCCGGCGCCGGGCTGCCTGTTAAGGCGCCATTCAAGCCGGGACGCCAGGTTGCCAAAGCCCACCACCGGGTGCCGGCGACGGGGTTCCCCCAGCCCCTGATCCAACAGCAGCGCCACGGCACACACCAGCACCGGTTCGATCATCCCGTTCAATCGCCTGATTCCCCGTATCGATATAAAGAATCCATAAAAGAGTCACAGTCTACGTCAGGCAGAGGCGTTCTTGACACTGACCGGCGCACATCCGACCATTTTCGCCCCTGATCAATGACGGATGACCACCATGACCCTGCCCCCCGCCTGGACCACACCACCCCCGCAACCGGACGCCGACGCCCGCGACCGGGGCCTTCGGCGGCAGGCGGTGCTGACCAAGCCTCCCGGCTCACTGGGCCAGCTTGAATCCCTGGCGGTGGCACTCTGCGCCCTGCAGGGCAGCGACCGGCCGGTTATGGATCGCATCGCCATCACCGTGTTTGCCGCCGACCACGGTGTCTGTGATGAGGGCATCTCCGCGTTTCCCCAGGCGGTAACGGCCCAGATGGTGGCCAACTTCGCCGGTGGCGGCGCCGCCATCAGCGTGCTGGCCAGGGAACTGGGCGCCAGCCTGGATGTGGTCAACCTGGGAACCGTCACCCCACTGGACCGGGAGCTGGAAGGCGTCCGCCACCAGCCCATTGCCCCGGGCACCGCCAACCTGGCCCGGGAGCCGGCCATGACGGATGCCCAGACAATGGCCGCCCTGGCCGCCGGGGACGAGGCCGTGGAACGGGCCGCCAGCAACGGTGCCCACCTGTTTATCGGCGGTGATATGGGCATCGGCAATACCACGTCCGCCGCGGCTTTGGCCTGTGCCCTGCTGGACGAATCCCCGGGGAACCTGGTCGGGCCCGGTACCGGCCTGGATGCCCAGGGGCTGACCCACAAGGCGGAGGTGGTCACCCGCGCCCTGGCCCGCCATGGCCGGGACCGCGATCCGCTGGCAGTACTCCGGTCCCTGGGCGGCCTGGAGATCGCCGCCCTCGCCGGGGCCATCCTGGGTGCCGCGCAACGGCGGATTCCGGTACTGGTGGATGGCTTTATCGTGTCCACCGCCGCCCTGGTGGCCGTGCGCCAGCAACCCCGGGTGCGGGACTGGCTCCTGTTCGGCCACCGCTCCGCGGAACCCGGCCACCAGAGGGTGCTCGACGCCCTGGAGGCCACGCCCCTGCTGGACCTGGGCATGCGCCTGGGGGAAGGCAGTGGCGCCGCCGTCGCCGTGCCCCTGTTGCGCTCCGCCTGCGCCCTGCACAACGCCATGGCCACCTTCGACGATGCCGGCGTGAGTAACCGGTCATGACCACCACCCTGATCGACCTGATCCGCCATGGCGAGCCGGAAGGCGGCCCCATGTTCCGGGGCCAGACCGACCATCCCCTGAGCGCCACCGGCTGGCAGCAGATGCGCGGGGCGATAGGCGACGGGGAGCACTGGGACGCGATTGTCACCTCCCCCCTCCTCCGGTGTGCGGAATTCGCCCGGGAACAGTCGGAGCGCCTCGGCGTTCCCCTTTACACCGAGCCACGCCTGCGGGAGATCGGCTTCGGCGACTGGGAAGGCCACACCACGGCACAGGTGATGACCACCTGGGGCGAAGCGCTGCAACGGTTCTGGGACAACCCGGTGGACCACCCGCCCCCGGGCGGTGAATCCCTGGCAGCGTTCCAGGCGCGGGTGACGGAAGCCTGGCACCACTGGAACCGGCAACTGGCCGGAAAGAGAATACTGGTGGTTTGTCATGGCGGGGTTGTCCGCATGGTTCTCGCGGACATCCTGGAAACACCCCTGGAGGCGGCCTTCCGCACGGTAGCGGTACCCTACGCCAGCCGCAGCCGCATCCGGCTGGACGAGTCACCCCATGGCCGGCTGGCCTGCCTGCTCAGCCACGGCTTGCTTGAGGGTTAGGGCCATCACTTGAGGGGCAACTCCAGCCCGGCGACACTCATGATCACCCGGTCGCAACGGTTGGCCAGGTCCTGGTTGAGCCACCCCAGCTCATCGGCAAAGCGTCGGGTGAGCGAATCCATGCCGATGATGCCCAGCCCCACTTCGTTGCTGACAATCACCACCGGCCCCGGGTAGTCCGACAGGGTATCCAGGAAGGCCTGGCGATGGCCGGAAAACCGGTGTTGCGGTTCCTGCAGCAGGTTGTTCATCCACAGGCTCATGCAGTCAATGAGCAGTCCGGGGGCGGGCTGCTGTTGCCCCTGGGTCTCCAGCACCGCCGCCAGGTCCACCGGCTCCTCCACCAGCCCCCAGTCGTCGGGCCGCTGCTGCTGGTGCCGGGCAATGCGGTCCGCCATCTCCTCATCGCCCGCCGTGGCGGTCGCCAGGTAGACCACCGGTCCGCCAGTCTGGCCGGCCAGGCGCTCCGCCAGTGCCGACTTGCCTGACCGGACGCCGCCCAGTACCAGTACCTTATTGGCCTTATTGCTCATTCGCCGCCCCCCTTGTTGGCCTGCTATATTGCATAAATTGACCCTGGCGGGCCAGAGCGGCCACCAGGCAACCTCCGGGAACCCAAACGTCAGTACAGGAATACAGGCCCGACAATGCAAGCGGAACTGATCGACATCCGGAATCACATGCAACAGCATGCCCCCTTCGACGGGCTGCCCGAGTCCGTGCTGGACGACATCGCCGGCAGCATCGAAATTGCCTACTTCCGGGCCGGCTCCCGGATCCTGGAGCTGGGCCAGAAGAATACCGACCTCCACTACATCCGCAGCGGCGCGGTGGAACTTTACCGGCGCTCGGGCGAACTCTACAGCCGTCTGGGGGAAGGCGAGCTCTTCGGCCAGTTCGGCCTGCTCACCGGGCGCCAGGTCCGCTTCCCGGCCACCGCCCTGGAAGACACCCTGGTGTACCTGATCCCCCTGTCCATGTTCCAGCACCTGTTCGACACCCAGGATGCGTTCGCGGATTTCGTGGAACTCGAGGACCAGAGCCGCCTGCGCACCGCCGTCAACCAGTCGCAGAAGGGCAATGAACTGATGACCTCAAAGGTATCCCGGCTGATCAACCGGGAACCGGTGATGGCCGCCTCCACCGTCCGCCTGCAGGAAGCCGCCCACATCATGACCAAAGAGCGCGTGTCGGCACTGCCACTGGTGGAGGGCAGCGGCGAGCATGAGGGTGACCTGGTGGGCATCATCACCGACCGGGACCTGCGTTCCCGCGCCGTGGCTGATGCCCTGCCCTCGGAAACGCCCGTCGCCGACATCATGTCCCGGGAGCTGATCACCATTCGTGCCGACGCCTATATTTTCGAGGCCATGCTGATGATGCTGCACAACAATGTGCACCACCTGCCGGTGATGGACCACGGCAAACCCCGGGGTGTCATCGCCCTGTCGGACATCATGAAGTACGAGTCCCAGAACAGCCTGTACGTGGTCAGCAACATCTATCGCCAGCAGGATGTGGAGGGGCTGAAGGCGGTCAGCAAGGATGTGAAGGCCAGTTTCATCCGCATGGTCCACGAGGACGCCAACTCCCACATGATCGGCAGTGCCATGGCCGGCATCGGTCGCAGCTTCACCCAGCGCCTGCTGGAACTGGGGGAGGAAAAACTGGGACCACCGCCGGTGCCCTACTGCTTCCTGGCGCTGGGCTCCATGGCACGGGACGAGCAACTGATCGTCACCGACCAGGACAACGCCATGGTGCTGGATGACAGTTTCGACCCCGAACAGCACGACGAGTATTTCCTGGCCCTGGCCAAGTTCGTCAGCGATGGCCTGGCGCAATGCGGCTACGCCTATTGCACCGGCGATATCATGGCCACCAACAAACAGTGGCGCCAGCCGCTGTCGGTCTGGAAGGGCTATTTCACCGACTGGATCGAGAACCCCAAGGCGGAGGCCCTGCTGAACAGCAACATCTTCTTCGACCTGGATGGGGTGCACGGTGAAATGAGCTACGCCAAGGCCCTGCAGGACCTGATTGCCACCAAGGCCCAGAACAGTCAGCGCTTCCTGTCCATGATGGCCCGTAACGCCATTAACCGCACGCCCCCCCTTGGCTTTTTCCGCCAGTTCATGCTTGAGGAGGGAGGCCGGCAGCGCAAGACCTTCAACCTCAAGCGCCGGGGCACGGCACCGGTTTCCGACCTGATCCGGGTTCACGCCCTGGCCTGCGGCTCTCGTCGGCAGAACTCCTTTACCCGGCTGCAGGACATCGCCCGGACACGACTGCTGCCGGAAGACGGTGTCGGCAACCTGCGGGATGCCCTGGAGTTCATTGCCATCGTGCGTATCCGCCACCAGGCCCTGGCCATGGAGGACGGCCGCGAACCGGACAACAACGTGCGCCCGGAAGACCTGTCGCCGTTCGAGCGCAGCCACCTGAAGGACGCCTTCCAGATTGTCAGCCAGGCACAGAAATTCCTGCGCTACCGCTACAACGCCAATATGCCCCGCTAACGTATCCGGCGGGGCACCGGATAACAGGAGGACCATGAACAGGCAGGACGACGACCACAGTACGGATGGCCTTGCCGATAAGGATTGGCCGGACCGGATGGCGGCACTGGCCGCCGACACCCGTGACCCGCGCCTGAAGACCTTTTACGAGGCGGGCTGCGTGGCCCCGGCCACGCCCATGTCGGATGTACCGATGGTGGCCCTGGATTTCGAAACCACCGGCCTGGACCCGGATGAGCACTCCATCGTCAGCGTCGGCCTGGTACCCTTCACCCTGGACCGGATCCGCCTGTCGGGGGCCCGGCACTGGGTGGTCAGGCCGCACCTGCCGCTGCACCAGGAATCCGTGACCATCCACGGCATCACCCATTCCGACATCGAGCATGCGCCAGACTTCGGGGAGATACTGTCCGAGCTGTTGCCGGCCCTGGCGGGCCGGATCGTGGTGGTGCACTACCGGGCGATCGAACGCCCCTTCTTCGACGTGGCCATGCGGTGGCGACTGCAGGAGGGCATCCAGTTCCCGGTGATCGATACCATGGCCATCGAGGCCCACCTGAACCCGAACCGCAACCCCACCCGCTGGCAGCAGTTAATGGGAAAGAAGCCGGTGTCCATTCGGTTGCCGGACAGCCGGCTGCGTTACCACCTGCCCCACTACCCCGGCCATAACGCCCTGATCGACGCCATTGCCACCGCCGAGTTGCTGCAGGCGCAGATCCGCCATCACTTCTCACCGGAAACAACGGTCAGAGACCTCTGGCTCTAGTGTGCCGTGCGGTTAATTCGCTGGCCTACTCTTCCCGCACCCGGTCGATATACTCGCCGTAGCCGGCCGCTTCCATCTCATCCAGGGGAATAAAGGCCAGGGCGGCGGAGTTCATGCAGTAGCGCAGACCGGTGGGCGGCGGACCGTCATTGAACACATGCCCCACATGGGAGTCGGCATGGACACTGCGGATTTCGGTGCGGGTCATCCACAGTTTGTTGTCCTCCTTTTCCACCACGGCATCCGGGGTAATGGGCCGGGTAAAGCTGGGCCAGCCGGTACCGGACTTGTACTGGTCCCGGGAGGAAAACAGCGGCTCGCCGGAGATGATGTCCACGTACAGGCCCGGCTCCTTGTTGTCCCAGTAGGCATTGTCGAAGGCCCGCTCGGTGCCGTCTTCCCGGGTGACCTCGTACTGCAGGTCGGTCAGTTTTTCCCGCAGGGTGTCGTCATCCGGCATGGTGAAGGTGTCCGGGTCAAAGCCGGGGCTGGTGACAATCCGGCTGGCCGCTGCGGAACCACTGGCGCTGTTACCGCTGCTGTCGGCGCCCGGCTGATAGCGGGAGAAATCCACATCCTGCTCTTCCTCCGTCCAGTATTCGTCAATGAACTGGAAGCGGCCGCTGTTAAAGGTGTAAACCTTGTAGCGAATCGGATTCTTCTTGTAGTAGTCCTGGTGGTAATCCTCGGCCTCGTAGAACTGGTCCAGTTCGGTGATTTCGATCACCACTGGCTCGTCATAACGACCGGATTCCGCCAGCGCCTGTTTGGAGGCCTCCGCCAACTGTTGCTGTTCCTCGTTATGGTAGAAGATCGCCGGGCGGTACTGCTTGCCCCGGTCCACGAACTGGCCGTCGGCGTCGGTGGGGTCCATGAAGCGCCAGAAGCCTTCCAGCAGCCCTTCGTAGGTCATTTCGTCGGGGTCGTAGTAGACCTGCACCGCCTCGGTGTGACCGGTGCGGCCGGAGGACACCTGCTCATAGGTGGGTGAGGGTTCGGAACCACCGGCATAGCCGGAGACCGCCTCCACCACCCCGGGAATCTTCTCGAAGCCCGCCTCGACACACCAGAAGCAGCCACCGGCGAAGGTGGCCACCGCCAGGTCGGGGTCATCCGGGGCGTGGATGGAATCGTCCCCCCGCTGGGCCAGGACCGCGGACGACACGGCCGCCAGCGTCAGGGGTACGGCAACCAGGGTGGCTAGTACAATGCGTTTCATCTCAATGCCTCCTTAACAATGACCCTGTCATTTTGAGGGCCGGGCCTAACGCCTTGTTCCCGGAGTTATTACGAATTCATAACGATGTGGATGAGTGTTGGACAGGCAGAACGATCCGGAATTCAGCGCCGCCGCCCGCGCGGTTGCCGGCGCGGATATCCCCCTGTTGCAGGGTCATGATGCGCCGGGCGATGGCCAGGCCCAGCCCGGCATGGAGTCCCTCATCCCCGGCCGATTCCTGGTTGCCCCGGAAGAAGGGGTCGAAGACATGGGGCAGTTCCTGCTCCGGAATACCCGGGCCGGTGTCCCGCACCGCCACCGCCGGCACCGTGCCGCCGGCCAGGGCCAGCTCCACCGTGCCCCCCTGGGGGCTGTAGGCCAGGGCGTTGCCGATCAGGTTGTCCAGCACCCGTTCGGTCATGGCCACGTCGCCAATGGCCAGGGGCATCGCCGGATCACCGGTGACGGTCAGGGTGACATTACGGCGTGCGGCTTCCTGCTGGTGTTTCTGGACCACATCATGGACCAGCTCCGCCAGGGCGAAGGGTTCCGTCTCCGGTTGCCGTTCACAGGCCTCCAGGGAGGCCAGTTCGAACAGTTCGTCCACCAGCCTGCCCAGACGCCGGCTCTCCCGCAGGGCGATATCCAGGAAGGCTTCACGCTCCTCCGGACTCAGGCGTTCGGACCGCAGGCGCAGGCTCTCGATATAGCCCTGCATGGAGGCCAGCGGGGTACGCAGGTCGTGGGACACCTGGGCCACCAGGCGTCGGCGCTGGGCGTCCTTGTCCTGGAGCTGGCGGATCTGGGAGGTGATGCGGCTGGCCATGTCGTCGAAGGTGGCCCCCAGGTAGTCGATCTCGTCCCGGATCACCGGTCGCTGCTGGCGCCAGGTTTTCCTTGGCTCCCGGCTCATGTCGCTGTGCTCGAACTCCGCCACCAGCCCGGTCAGACGGGTCAGGCGCCGGGTCAGCAGGCGGAAGATGGCCAGGCCCGCCAGCAGCACCACCACCAGGCTCACGCCCATGGCCCAGGCGGCCATCTCCATGTAGTGGCCACTGCGGGCCATGGCCTCGGCGGCGTCGTATTCCTCCCCCCGGAGCACCACGTACAGGTAGCCTTCCCGCCGTTCCTCGGAGGGCACCGGGGTGACGGAGAAGACCTTGCGGCGGTCGTGGCTGCGGGGGTCGTCACCCAGTACCGGGTACTCCGCCATGTCACCGAGCAACCGGTGGATGGGTTCCAGGGACACCCGGTTACGCTTGATCTTGCTGGGATCGGCGGAGTAGGACAGGATGCGGCCTTCGGTATCCAGCAGATAGATTTCGATGCTGGGGTTGATGGTCATGTAGAGTTCGAACAGGGCTTTCAGGGCCTGCTGGTCCAGTTCACCATCGGCCACCAGGTTACGGTCCGCCACCAGCCGTTTGGCCAGGTCCCGGTTCAGTTCCTGGTCCAGGGAGGCGTTGTACTGTTTCAGGGACGCCAGACCAAACAGGGTGAACAGCACCCCCACCGCCAGCAGCAGCAGGAAGAGGCCAAACGAGAGCCGGGCAAACAGACTATTGCGCATCATTCAATCCCGCAGCCGGTAACCAACACCCCAGACGGTTTCCACGAATTCGGGGTGGGCGGGGTCACGCTCGATCTTGCCGCGCAGGCGGTTGATGTGGGTATTGACGGTATGTTCGTAGCCGTCGTGGTTGTAACCCCAGACCGCATCCAGCAACTGACTGCGGCTGAACACCCGGCCGGGGTTGGCGGCGAAGTGCCAGAGCAGGTCGAACTCCCGGGCGGTCAGGTCGATGGCCTCACCATGGACCTCCACCCGCCGTCTGGCCGGGTCGATCCTGAGACCACTGCGGACGATTTCCTCGTCCGTTCCGCTGGACGTGTCCTGTTTCGCCATGGCGTCCACGCGGCGGAACAGCGCCTTCACCCGGGCGGCCAGCTCGGCCACGCTGAAGGGCTTGGTGAGATAGTCGTCCGCGCCCATTTCCAGGCCCAGCACCCGGTCCAGCTCGGTGCTCTTGGCGGTGAGCATCAGCACCGGCACGTAGTCGGTACCGGCCCTGATTTCACGGCACACCGTCAGCCCGTCCAGGCCGGGCAGCATCAGGTCGAGGATAACCAGGTCCACCCCACCCTCCCGGAAACGGTCCAGGCCGGTGTCTCCCCGGTCCGCCAGCACCGGGTGCATACCCAGGTCCTGGATATGCATCCGCACCAGTTCGGCGATGCCGGGGCTATCCTCGATGATCAGTACCGTGCGGCTCAAGTGTCGCTCCGTTATTGGTCGTCCATGGAGTCTTCCATCATGGCATCGTCGTCCATGGAAGTCTTGCCGTGGTCGTCGTCCATCATGGTGTCATCGGACATGGCGTCGTCCTTTTTCATCATGTCGTCGCCATGGTCGTCCATCATGTCATCGTCATGCATGGCCTTGTCTTCCATCATGTCGTCGTCCATGGCGTCTTTTTCCATGTCACCCGCCAGGGTGTGGGTGGACAGGGCGGCCAGCAGCAGGGTAAAGGTCAGTGCGAGGGTTTTCATGGTTCTCTCCTTGAGGTCGGTTTGGTGAATCAGGTGCTTACCTGTTCAAGACCCGAGTATGGAGAGACCCCGTCACGGCTTCCTCACAGTCGATTAAACAGTGTGTCCGTGTTCTGTCACAAATGTATCACGCCAGGGGACGTATCACTCCAGAGGAAAGCATCACGCCAGCCCCGGGGCGGGAACTGGCGTGATGTGCCGGCATTGCCGATCAGGGGTTGCCGGCGTGGGGCACCGACACCCGGGCGGTGTAGAGGGCGGCTTCCTCGGCCTGCTTGCGGCGCTTGGCGGAGGAGTCCGGGGCGCAGCACATCAGCAGTGTACGGCCATCGGTGTCGCCCAGCATGCAGGCAAAGACGCCCAGGCCGTCCGGCGCCGGGATCTCGTCGGTGATCTCCCCGCCTTCCGCCACCCGGATGCAGCGCTGGTTGAAGGCGTCGGCAATCCAGATCTGGCCCTCGGCATCCATGCCGCAACCGTCCGGGCCGATACTAAGCTGCTTGAGCATATCGGCACGGGGGCCGGGTGAAGGCCTCGGGCCGAATTCCGCCCAGTCGCGGCGGTCATACAGTTCGCCATCGTCGGCAATGGTGAAGGCGGTCATGCGGTTGCCGAAGGTCTCACCCACCACCAGGGTCTTCTGATCCGGGGTGATCACCATGCCGTTGGGGAAGTAGAGATCCTCCGCCGCGACACTGAGCTGACCGTCGGGAGCGATACGCACCAGCTTCGCGGGCTCCAGGTCGGCCCCTTCCATCAGGTCGAAGCCGAAATTGCCCACCCAGACATTGCCATCATTGGCCACCACCAGGTCATTGACATGACCGGTGGCATGGCCGGACAGGTCGGCGTATTCCGATACCTTTCCATCCGGCGTCCGGCGCATGACCTTCTGGTCCACCATGGAGACATACAGCAGCGAGTCGTCCGGTAGCCAGCCCAGGCCGGAGGGCTGCTGGGGCACATCCGCCACCTTCTCCACCAGACCGTCCATGGTCACCGTGTAGATGGCATGGCGGTAGAAATCCGATACCCACCAGCGGTCGTCCCGCCAGCGGGGGCCCTCGAAAAAACGGCCACCGTCAGTGAGCAGGTTTACGTCTGCCATGGTTCCATCTCCCTTAGAGGCTGCCCATCAGGCGACCACGGATAATCTCGTCCGCTTCGCCCATGATGCGGTTGATCAGTTCCTCACAGGATGGCACATCATGGATCAGGCCGGCCACCATGCCGCAGCTCCAGGCCGCCTCGTCCATCTTGCCTTCGTGCAGCACCATCTTGCCCTTGGCGCCGGTGACCAGGTGGCGGATATCGTCGATCTGGGTGTCGGCACCCTTCTCATTCTCGATGCGCAGGATCTCGTCCACGGCGGCGTTCTTCATGACACGCTCGGTGTTACGCAGCGGGCGCATCACCAGGCGGGTCTGCAGCTCGTCGGACTCGACGATGGTTTCCTTGACGCGATCGTGGACCGGGGCCTCCCGGGTGGCCAGGAAACGGGTGCCCATGTTCATGCCATCGGCCCCCAGGGCCATGGCCGCCACCAGGCTGCGGGCATCGGCCATACCGCCAGACGCCACGAACGGAATGTCCAGTTCCTCGGCGGCCCGGGGCAGCAGGATGAAGTTGGGGATGTCGTCCTCGCCCGGATGACCGCCGCACTCGAAGCCGTCGACACTCACCGCGTCGCAGCCGATCTTCTGGGCCTTGAGGGCATGGCGTACGGAGGTGCACTTGTGGATCACCTTGATGCCCGCCTCATGCAGCGCCGGCATGTATTTCTCCGGGCTGCGGCCGGCGGTTTCCACGATCTTCACGCCGCCATCGATAATGGCCTGGATGTACTCGGGATAGGGGGGTTCCTTGAAGGACGGCAGGAACGTCAGGTTGACGCCGAAGGGCTTGTCGGTCATTTCCCTGCAGCGGGCAATCTCCTTTGCCAGATCTTCCGGGGTAGGCTGGGTCAGCGCCGTGATGATGCCCAGGCCGCCGGCATTGGACACGGCGGCGGCGAGCTCCGCATAGCCAACCCAGTGCATGCCGCCCTGGATGATGGGATGCTCGATACCAAAGAGTTCAGTGATTCTTGTCTTCATGGAACGCCCCTGTTACGAAAGGTCGTGGATGGGTTTTCTGTTTGTTGAAACGGCATTCCATTATTCATGAGGAGGCGGGGTTTTACAAAAAAGGGGCGCCCGAAGGCGCCCCCTGGTCTGCTGCCTTCGGCTTACAGGCCAGCCCAGAATCCGCACTTGTGGCGGGTTGAGAAGTCACTCACCGCCAGGTTGCCGATCTGCGCCGGGTCCAGTTCCAGCATGTTGTCGTTGGCCTGGACATTCTCCCACATCACGCCGGTACCATCGCTGGCGTTGGGATCACCGTTGGTGGCGAAGGAGGCCCAGTAGGCCGTCATGGCGTCCGCCAGATCCAGCGAGGCTTCGTTGGTCATGCCCCTGGCCTCCCGGCTGGTGCGGTTGCCAAACACATACTGGATCTCAAAGGCATGGGCAGCACCCAGATCGAAGGTGTTCCCAGCGGGGATAATGGAAGGCGCATCCCGGTCCGTGAACTCGTAGGCATACACCATCTCACCGCCGGCAGCCAGTTGCTGCAGCTGGGGCACGGACGGGCAGGCGAAACGGATGTCGGTGTTGACGGCAGCCACCGCGACGCTGACATTGTCGTAGTCCGCCGTGTCGTACTCGGCCACCACCGCATCGGCGTCATCCTCACCCACCAGGGTGACCACTTCGTCACGATAGTCCGCCTCCTTGAGCATAGCCTGGGCTGCGGCGTCCTCCGGGGAGGCTCCGCCCTCGATCAGCGCGCCGATCCGGGTAAGTTCGGCGATACCCACAAACAGCCGGCCTTCGTCCAGGTTGCTACCGGCGATCACCGGAACCTTGTTGTAGTCCCCGTCGGCCAGGGAGGTCTTTACGTCCTTTGGCAGGATGTCCGAACGCAGGCTTGGCACATAGCTCAGCCCGGCCGCCTGCTGGGCCTCCAGGATGGTCTGGGCGTCCAGGCCGCGGATACAGGCGATGTCATCGCACCCCAGCCCATTGTAGAAAGCGTCTCCGGCCGCCTGCATGGTTGCCTGGGTGGGCTGGTCAATCTGACCGATATAGGCACCACTCTGGATAATGGCCTTGTGAAAAAGGTCTCCGGCGGCGGGCGAGGCAATATGGGTCAGCACGCTGGCCCCGCCGGCGGACTCACCGAAAATGGTGACGTTACCCGGGTCGCCGCCAAAGCTGGCGATGTTGTCCTGCACCCATTGCAGGGCCAACTGCTGGTCCATGATGCCGTAGCTGCCGGAGGGGCTGTCCAGGTCCGGGTGGGACAGGAAGCCCAGCACGCCCATGCGATAGTTCAGGGTAACCACCACCACATCGTGTTCCAGCAGCCCGGATGGCGTGTAGCTGGCGCCACCGGAACCGGTCTCGAAGGCGCCGCCGTGGATCCAGACCATCACCGGTCGGCCCTCGGCGTCTTCCGGGGTGTACACGTTCAGGTAGAGGCAGTCCTCGGTGGACTCGGATGCGCCAAAGGTGCTGGCGGGCTGGATACAGCTACCACCAAATTCGTCGGCCACCAGGGTGTCATCCCAGGGCTCGGCGGGCACCGGGTCGGCGTAGCGCAGATCGCCAACGGGTGGTTGCGCGTAAGGGATGCCACGGAAGGCCAGACCATAGGTCTCCTCGACACCCTCTACCAGGCCTTGCCCGGTTTCACGAACGGTGGCCGGGCGCTCATCGCCGGTATCGTTATCAGAACCCGAGGAAGAGCCGCCACAGCCGGTGAGCAGTACCGAGCCAAGAAAAGCCCCGAGCGCCAGCTGCCAGGCCCTGTTTTGTCGTGTCTTCATGTTAATGCCTCATTGTTATTGTTTCGGAACGATCCATTCCTTCGTCATTGCCCCATAAAGCGAGCATTCGCTTTATGGGTATGCACAGGGAGGGTAATCCCGTGGCCGGAGACTGTCTGGAGCAGGAGATTCCAATGTCAGGCGTCAGGCGAGACTGAAGTTTTGTTCAGCGGGTTTTACGTGGGCATGCGATCCAGCCCGGGAAAGACAACGTTGCGTCCCCCCCGGGCTGGACCGCATGATCAGGGCGCTACAGTGGGGGGATTGTCCCAGTAGTCGCAGTTGTGGGCGTCCTGGGCGACACTGGCGTTCACCAGGGCATCGCTGCCCAGGGTGGTCGGTTCCAGCTCCATCAGTTCGCTTCCGTTGTCGAACGTGGGCCAGGTGGCGGTGCCATCGCTGGTGCTGGGATCGCCATTGCGGGCGAACTGGACCCAGTACTGGATCATCTGTTCGGACAGGGCGATCTGGTCCTCAGCGGCGCCCCGGCCCAGCATGGTGTCTTCGGAGTTCAGCACGTACTGGATTTCCAGGGCATGGGCGGCGCCCAGGTCAAAGCTCAGACCGGCGGTGAGTTCGGGACCGAACAGGCTCGGCGCCTCCTGATCGGTGAACCAGTAACCAAAGGCATTCACGCCCTGGGCAGACAGGCTTTCGATCTGGTCGAACTGGTTGCAGGCGAAACGCCAGGAGGTCTGGATGGAGGCCAGGGCCAGGGTGTACTTCTCATCACCTGCCGAATCGTCGAAGGCGGGGGTGGTCAGTTCGCCACCGCTGCTTGCCGGCGTGGTATCCAGATAGTCCTCCGCGATTTGGGCAGCATCCAGCCCCCGGGGGTCCGAAGCCAGCAGCGTTGCTACTTCGGTCTCGTATTCCGCTTCCGTCACCGTGTCCATGGAGCCCGCCACCAATGCAGACACCTCATCCAGCGCCAGGAACAGGCGGCCTTCGTTCAGGTTGTTGCCGGTCATGACCGGGATGGCTTGGGGGAAAGAGGCTCCCCCCTGCTGGGTCAGCGCATCCTGGATCGAATGGGGCAGGATGCCCTCCCCGTAGGTCGGGTTGAACCAGAGGTCGCCCTGTGCCGCCAGAATGGCTTCCGTGGTGATAGCTCCGTCCCGCAGGCAGGCTGCCACATCGGGCGAGTCATCACAGCCTAGGGCAGCCACCACTGGGTCGCCGATGGCAGCTTCGCCATAGGCCTGGGGAATCTGTGTTGGTTGGTAGGCCCCGCTCTGCACGATCGCCTTGTGGAACAGGCCTTCAGAACCGGTGTTGGCCCCCGCGGAGACCAGTTGCGACAGCACGCTGTGGCCACCGGCGGATTCACCGAAGATGGTGACGTTGTTCGGGTTGCCACCAAAGGCTTCGATATTGTCCTGTACCCATTGCAGGGCCAGTTGCTGGTCCATCAGGCCATACTGACCACTGCCCTCGGGCAGACCATCCACCGGCAGGAATCCGAGGATACCCAGGCGATAGTTCATGGTGACCACCACCACATCCTCGGCCACCAGTCGTGAGGGCTCATAGGAACTGCCGCCGGAACCGGTGATAAAGGCACCGCCATGGATCCACACCATGACCGGCAGATCGTTACCTCTTTCAGGGGTGTAGACGTTCAGGAAGAGGCAATCCTCGTCCAGGCTGTCTTCAAAACCGTTGAAGGCACTGCCGGACTGGGGACAACTGTTACCAAATGCATCAGCCTCGAGCACGCCGTCCCAGGCATCGGCGGGCTCCGGTGGCGCGAAACGCAGATTACCCACCGGTGGTTTCGCATAGGGTATACCCCGGAAGGCGATCATGTCCGATTCAAGGGTGCCGTTCACGGCCCCCTGGCTGACCGTGACCTCGGTATCCACCGATTCGATCGGATCGTCATCAGACCCGGAGCCCCCTCCACCACCGCACCCTGCCAACAGGGTCGCCGCCAGCGCAGTACTCAGGGACATCTGCCAGAATCTGTTCTTGTTGTACCGTTTCATTGTTCCGTCAGCCTTAATCTGTTGTTTTTGTGGCCTGTCCGGGTACAACCGGACAAGGATGTTTTCGCGGGAGGCCCCTTCCCTTCGGAAGTCGTAGGGCCGAAAACCTGTACACAGATTAAAGGGAAGCAATGGGGGCTGTCTGGAACCCTGGAGGAGGAAGTGCAGGGAGAAATGGTCAGTCGTGTCACATCCCTGTGACACATTTCTAAAATCGTCTCACTGGTCGGAGAGACGGCGACGCAGGGTAAAGGGCGAGAAGTAGCGCTTGCCCGGGAATTCGTCCTCGTAGAGGCGGGCACGCCCGGATTCGTTTACCAGACCGGAAACGTGGTACAGGCCCTTATGCAGGTCGTGGAAGACATCAACCGCATTGATCACGCCGGGCAGATCGTAAAAGTTCTTGAGCATACCGGTGGAGACACGCCACAGGTTACCCTTGTCGTCGTACTGATCAGCCACGGCGATGTTCCAGCTGTCCTCGTCAATATAAAACACCCGCTTGTGGTACAGGTGGCGCGCGTCTTCCCTCAGGGTGGCCTCCACCACATGCACCCGGTGCAGTTCCCAGCGCATCAGGTCCGGGTTCAGGTGCTGGTCGCCAAGCACTTCATCGTAGGTGTACCTGTCGCTGCCAAGCTCGAAGTTGTTGTAGGGGATGATCTTTTCCTGAAGCCCCCTGTACTCCCAGTTGAAACGGTCCGGCGCGCCGTTGTAGATGTCGGTGTCATCCACGGTACGCAGACCACCCGAGGAGGCGATGGGTGCATCGTAGCCCAGGCTGGGAGCCCGCCGCACTTCACCGGCACTGAACCCCCATGCCTTGCGGGGCTCCTTGACCTGGTCCAGGGTGTCGTGAGTCAGTATGCCGCCCCCGGCGTACTGCTCCGGCGCGGTCACGGTGGACAGGTAGTAGTTGGCGATATTGTCCAGAGTTTCTTCACTACCGCCTTTCAGGTTCCAGTTGAAGAATATCTCCTGGCGCATGGTCACCGGGCGGAACTTACCGCCAACGACCACAACCTCGGAAAATTCACGCTTGACATAACGGCCACGCCAGCGGGTGGTATGGTTCCAGATGGCCTGTTTGGCCTTTTCCTCGCTGGTACCGTGAAGAATCGGGAATGGGTGCCCGCCGAAGGCATTCTTGATGCCGTTACCACCATCCGCCAGAGACGACGACGTGGCATTACTCCTGGTGTTGTCAATGATGTGTTCCGGTGCTGTGTGGTTCCGGCGTGTCGGAAACACCCGTACCTTGAAGGTGTCCGGATACCGGTTGATCAGGGCGGCCACCCCGTCCGGCAACACATCACGGTACTCCTTGAGGTTATTGGCCGTGATCACATAACGTGGCTCATCATCCGGATAGGGGTTGATATGATGGTCACCGTTGCCCTGGTAGCCATCCGGAATGGTGGTGTCACCACCGGTCCAGCGGGGGATGGTGCCTTCCGGGTTCCCGGCCCGAATCGCCCCGAAAGGCGTCAGGCTGTTACCGAGGCGGTTGGCCTGGGCCTGGGAAACGGCTGCATGAGAGGTTGTGACGCTGGCCAGGACCAGCAGCGAAAGGCACAGTGCGGGGATCAGTTTTTTCGGTATAGTCTCGTACATAGTGACCGACCATCTTATTGTTATGACTACAAAAACAGGAGCATGACAGTCACCACTCCTGTCGCGTGTATCCTGCGGACATTATGGGATCTGGTCTCATCCTTCTCGATTTACTGGAATCATGCCAGTGCGCACCGGCGAGATCACATGCTGTTACACACCATCGAGCACCCGGTCACGTTTATTTAACATCAATTAACAAAGAGACCGTTACCCGGATCGCCGGCGGCACAACGAGCAGGGAGGGAAGTGTCGGGAGAGATGGCCAGTCGAGTCACATCCATGTGACACGCCCTGCGAGTCGTCTTACTGGTCGGAGAGACGCCGCCGCAAGGTAAACGGGGAGAAGTAACGCTTGCCGGGAAAGTCATCCGAGAAGGTACGGGTCTTGTCGGATTCGTTGGTCAGGCCAATGACGTGGTACAGCCCCTTGTGGAGGTCGTGGTACGCCTCCAGGTCCGTCCAGACACCCGGCATATCGTAGAAGTTCTTCAGCATGGCGGTGGTCACACGCCAGAGGTTGCCGCTGTCGTCATACTGGTCAACCACGGCCACGTTCCAGCTATCCTCGTCAATGTAGAACACCCGCTTGTGGTACAGGTGGCGGGCATCTTCCCGCAGGTTGGCCTCCACCACGTGCACCCGGTGCAACTCCCAGCGCATCAGGTCCGGGTTCAGGTGCTGGTCACCAAGCACTTCGTCGTAGGTGTATTCGTCACTGGTGATCTGGAAATTATTGTAAGGGATAACCATTTCCTTCAGCCCCTTGTATTCCCAGTTGTACCGGTCAAGGGCACCGTTGAACACGTCGGTGTCATCCACCGTACGCAGGCCGCCGGAGGACGCAATCGGCGCATCGTAGGCGAGACTGGGAGCACGGCGCACGTCACCGGCGCTAAAGCCCCAGGCCTTGCGGGGCTCCTTGACCTGGTCCAGGGTTTCATGCACCAGGATACCGCCGCCGGCATACTGTTCGGGCGCGATCACCGTGGACAGGTAGTAGTTGATGATGTTGTCGAGGGTTTCCGCGCTGCCGCCTTCCTTGTTCCAGTTGAAGAAGACTTCCTGGCGCATGGTGACCGGGCGGAACTTACCCCCGACCACAACCACTTCGGAATACTCCCGCTCCATGTACCGGCCACGCCACCGGGTCAGGTGGTTCCACATGGCCTGCATGGCCTGCTCTTCATTGGAGCCATGCAGTATCGGGAACGGATGGCCGCCAAAGGCATCCTGGATACCGTTGCCGCCATCCACCAGGGAAGCGGAGGTAGCGTTGCTACGGGTATTCTCAATGATATGCTCGGGCGCGGTATGGGTCCGTCGGGTCGGGAAGACCCGAACCCTGAAGGTTTCCGGGTAACGGTTGATCAGCGCCGCCACACCGTCCGGCAGCACATCCCGGTACTCTTCGATGTTGTCGATGGTGACCACATAGCGGGGCTCGTCGTCGGGATACGGGTTGATATGGTGATCGCCAGTTCCCTCGTAACCGTCCGGAATCGTGGTATCACCACCGGTCCAGCGGGGAATGGTGCCCTCTGAATTGCCAGCGCGCACGGCGCCGAAAGGCGTCAGGCTGTTACCCAGGCGATACGCCTGATTCTGGGACACAGCGGCCTGGGTGGAAGTCACGCTGACCATGGCCAGCAATGATATGCACAGTGCGGGGATCAGATTTTTTCGCATAGTCTCGTACATCTGGGCAGACCATCTTATTGTTCTGAGGACATAACAGGTATCTGTCACTCACAGGCCCCTGTCGCGCATGCCTCATAGACGTTATGGGATTTGGTCTCATTCTTTACTATTTTTCATGGACATGCCACCTCAAAGCAGGGCGGTTACACGCTGTTACACAGTGGCGAGCGGCCTATCACGCTTATTTAACATCAGTTAACAAACCACCTTACTCCGACAGCCTCCGGCGCAGGGTGAAGGGAGAAAAGTACCGCTTCCCGGGAAATTCGTCCCTGAACACCCGCGAACCATCGGTCTCGTTGACCAGGCCCTGCACATGGTAACGGCGGACCTTGAGGTCATGGTAAGCGGCGATATCAATCCACACCCCCGGCATGTCGTAGAAGTTCTTCAGCATGGCCATGGTCACCCGCCACAGATTGCCCTCATCGTCATACTGATCCGCCAGGGCGATGTTCCAGCTGTCCTCGTCGATATAGAACACCCGCTTGTGGTAGAGGTGGCGGGCATCCTCCCGCAGGGTGGCCTCCACCACATGCACCCGGTGCAGCTCCCATCGGGTCAGGTCCGGGTTCAGGTGATGGTCGCCAAGGACCTCATCGTAACTGTACCGGTCACTGGACAGGTCGTAGTTGTTGTAGGGAATCAGCTTTTCATGCAGGCCCTGGTACTCCCAGTTGTAACGGTCCAGCGCACCGTTGAAGACATCGGTGTCGTCCACCGTCCGCAGGTTGCCGGATGAGGCAATCGGCGCATCGTAGGCCAGACTGGGAGCACGGCGAACCTCACCGGCGCTGAAACCCCAGGCCTTGCGTGGTTCCTTTACCTGATCCAGGGTCTCGTGCACCAGGATACCGCCACCGGCGTACTGCTCGGGGGCCAGCACCGTGGACAGGTAGTAGTTGATAATGTTGTCGAGGGTTTCCGCGCTGCCGCCTTCCCTGTTCCAGTTGAAGAAGACTTCCTGGCGCATGGTGATGGGACGGAACTGGCCCTGGACCACCACGACTTCAGCGAACTCCCGCTCGGTATACCGACCACGCCAGCGGGTAATGTGATTCCACATCGCCTGCATGGCCTTTTCCTCACTGGAGCCGTGGAGGATCGGGAACGGGTGTCCACCGAACGCGTCCTGCACGCCATTGCCCCCGTCAACCAGGCTGGCGCTGGTGGCATTGTCTCGCGTGTTCTCCGCCACGTGCTCCGGCACCGTGTGATTCCGGCGGGTCGGGAACACACGCATCCTGAAGGTGTCCGGATAGGCTTCCAGCATGGCGGCGGCCCCGTCTGGAACCACGTTCCGATAGTCCTCCAGATTGTCGACGGTCACCACATAGCGGGGCTGATCTTCCGGATACGGGTCGATATGGTGGTCACCAGTCCCTTCGTAGGCATCCGGTATATCAATCGCTTCTCCATTCCAGCGGGGAATCGTGCCCTCGGAATTACCGGCACGAACGGCACCCGTAGGGGTCAGACTGTTGCCCAGGCGGTTGGCCTGGGCCTGGGAAACGGCAGCATTGGCCGTTGCTATCAGGCTTGCCATCAACAACGAAAGACAGAGGGCGGGGATCAGTTTCCTGTACATGGTTTTACGTCCCTGGACCAATCATGGGTAACAACGGGACCGTGACTCTCGTTCCCGCTGACTAAAGGACACCCCCGGGGTGTGGCCCGGCCCGGCAACAGGCCCTCAAGCTATAACAGGAGATGCCGATACCAGTACGAATGATGTATTTCGGGTTACATTTTGGAACGGTTCTCCCGCCACAGACCCGGATAATAACCGAGCAATTCTATTGGCCAGATGTCCTTTTAACCTTGGAGTTTTAACATGAAATTCGTGGAGCGACTGCGCATCCGTTCACGTCTGCTGATTGCGGTTCTGGTGCCTGTTCTGGTGACAGGTGGCGTCATCGCCTGGATTACCGCCAGTCAGTTAAAGGCAAGTGGAGAACAGGAGGTGGAACGTCTTCGCGAGAACCTGCTGGAAGCCCACAAGCAGGGCCTGAAGCATATTGTGCAGGCCGCCAGGACGGCGATTGAGGAGGACTACACTGATACCTCGCTGGACGAGGAAGAAGCCAAACTGCGTGTCCGGGACACCATCCGTTCCATGGGTTTCGGAGACAACAACTATATCTTTGCCTACACCCATGACTCCTTTAACCTGGCCTTTCGACCCAAGCCTTCAGCCGAAGGCTATGTGAAAAACAGTACGCCGGAAACCAAGGCCCTGCTTCGAAACCTGTTTGAGGCCGGAAAATCCGGCGGTGGTTTCTACGCCTACGAACGGAAGAACCCCGCTACCGGCAACGTCGAGCCCAAGATTTCCTACTCCCTGCAGCTGGAAAAATGGAACTGGGTGATGGGCACCGGAATCTACGTGACCAGTGTGGATGAGACCATTGCCGCCGCCCGCGAGGAAATTGACGCGCAGATCAGCAGCGCGCTGCTGACCATCCTGGGCATCACCGTGGTGATTGTGATCATCGCCGTGGGCTTCGGCGTCTTCATGGGCCGCACGGTTACCGTGCCCCTTCGCAATGTCACCCGGACCATGCAGGACATTGCCGAGGGGGAAGGCGACCTTACCCGCCGCCTGCCGGACGATGGTAACGATGAACTGGCGGAACTGGGGCACCAGTTCAACGCCTTTGTGGGCAAGATCCACAACACCATCCGCGAAGTGGATGACACCACGAACCAGGTGGCCTC
>NZ_JAVVLT010000017.1:0-15508 GCF_036224885.1 Marinobacter sp. OP 3.4 | reverse complement strand
AACCAGCGACAAACGGATTAACAGTCCGTTGCTCTACCAACTGAGCTATCGGGGATTGGCATCAAGATGGCGCGCATATTAAGGTCTTTGGGGGGGAGGGTCAAGCCCCTGAAAACACAGGAATCAAAAATCATCCATGTCTGAATCCGCGCTTCCCGACAGCGATAGCAACACCGTCGCCGATGACAACTTTGTGGACGCCTACCGGGCTCCCTGGTGGCTCAGGAATGGGCATGCCCAGTCGATCTGGCCGAGCCTGTTCCGTCAGGTGGCGATGCGGGAACCGGTGGTGGAGTCCATCCCCACGCCGGATGACGATGAGTTGTGGCTGGACTGGTATCAGCAGGGTGCGTCGCGGCTGGCGGTTATCTGTCACGGTCTGGAGGGGCATAGCCGCAGGCCCTATGTGCTGGGACTGGCCCGGGCCCTGTTGTCCGACGGCTGGGATGTGCTGGCGTGGAACTACCGCTCCTGCGGTGGCGTGATGAACCACCAGCCACGGTTCTACCACAGCGGCGCCACCGATGACCTCGGGGTGGTCGTGGACCACGGGCTGGCCCAGGGATATCGGGCCATGGCCCTGGCCGGCTTCAGCATGGGTGGCAACCTGACGCTGCAGTATCTCGGGGAGCAGGGGGAGGCGGTGGACAGCCGCATTGCCGGCGCGGTGACCTTTTCCGTGCCCTGCGACCTGGCCGGGGGCGCGGATGTGCTGGCCCGGCCCAGCCGCCGGCTCTACATGTCCCGTTTTATCACCGACCTGCGCGCGAAGATGGCCGAGAAAGCCCGGCGGTTTCCGGATCGGATCTCCATGGACGGCTTTGACGACATCCGGCGCTTCCACGAGTTCGATGAGCGTTACACGGCGCCGCTCCATGGTTTCGAGGGCGCCCGGGACTACTGGCACCGGGCTTCGTCGCTGTTCCGCCTCAGGCATATCCGGGTGCCCGCGCTGATGGTGAACGCCGTTGACGATCCCTTCCTGTCCCGGGACTGTTTCCCGGATTCCCGGGAGCTGCTGGGGCCCTGGACCACCCTTGAGGCGCCCCGTCACGGTGGCCATGTAGGCTTTGTCCAACGCCATCGGGATGGCTGGTACTGGTCCGATGAGCGGGCCGTGGACTTCCTGCGCCGCACGGCACACTAGTACCTGAGGTTTATGGTTGGCCCTTGGCCAGGTTCTGCTCCAGCAGCGGCCTGAGGTGTGGCCAGACATTCTCCAGCAATTGCGGCTGGGCCTCACCAGTGGGGTGGATGCCGTCTCCCTGCATCATGCTGTCCTGGTTATAGATCCCGTCCAGGAAGAAGGGAACCAACGCGGTGTCGTACCGGTCGGATAACTCCGGGTACAGTTCGGCGAACAGCCGTGTGTACTGGGGGCCGTAGTTCGGGGGGATCTGCATGCCCACCAGCAGTACCCGGGCGCCGGCTTCCTGTGAGGCCTCGATCATGGCGGACAGGTTGTCCCGGATGACCGTTGGCTGGAAGCCCCGCAGGCCGTCGTTGCCGCCGAGTTCCAGGATGACAATGTCCGGCTGGTACTTATCCAGCAGATCCGGCAGACGACGGGCGCCACCGTCGGTGGTTTCACCGCTGATGCTGGCATTGACCACCTGCCAGTCCCCGGTGTCCTGTTTGTCCAGGCGCTGGCGCAGGAGGTTGACCCAGGCCGTCTCGGTTTCCACGCCATAGGCGGCGCTCAGGCTGTCGCCCATGACCAGGATGGTGTTGGCCTGGGCGGAGGCGGACGCCAGCAATGTCAGGCTGGCGAGCAGCCAGAACACGAAAACCGTTGATCTCCGGCGGGAAAATACCGTACCAATAGGCATAGCGAACATCGAGTGTCCTCTTTGCAGGTGAAAGTGCAGGTTAAGAGTGACAGACACTGAATCAGTTCCCGGAGCAGATGTGACAGACCTTTCAAGTGGACCCAGCCAGCCTTCCGAACCGATCCTGACGGTAAGCAACCTGACCCAGCGTGTTGAGTTGGGCCATGAATCTCTGACCATCCTGCAAGGGGTCAGTCTTGAAATCAAGCGGGGGGAGTCGGTGGCCATTGTCGGTCGCTCCGGTTCCGGCAAGACCACCCTGCTGGGCCTGCTGGCCGGCCTGGACACCCCGTCGGAAGGCGAGGTGGTGCTGGAGGGCAAGGCCGTCAGCCGGCTCTCCGAGGACGAGCGTGCGGCCCTGCGGGCCCGCCGGGTGGGCTTCGTGTTCCAGTCGTTCCAGTTGCTGCCGGCCCTCAGTGCCCTGGAGAACGTCATGCTTCCCCTGGAGCTGGCGGATTTTGCCGACCCTGAATCCCGGGCCCGGGAACTGCTGGAGCGTGTCGGCCTGGGTGACCGCCTGACCCACACCCCCCGTCAGCTGTCCGGGGGCGAGCAGCAACGGGTGGCCATCGCCCGGGCCTTCGCCTGTGAGCCGGTGATCCTGTTTGCGGATGAGCCCACCGGCAACCTGGACAACCAGACCGGGCAGGAAATCCAGGAATTGATCATGGCCCTGAACAGGGAGCAGGGCACCACACTGGTCATGGTTACCCACGATGAGACCCTGGCCGCCCGCTGCGAGCGCCGTCTGACCATTGACGCCGGTCATCTGGAAACGGACCAGGAGGTAACAGCCTGATGTCAGCCAGCCGTAACCTGGGGTCCGTAGCTCGGGACTGGCGCCAGCGGGATGTCAGGGTGGTGCTCAGTGCCCTGGTGATCGCAGTGGCGACCGTGGCCATCATCGCGCTGTTTGCCAGCCAGTTGCAGCGTACGCTGATCACCTCCGCCAGTTCCTTCCTGGCCGGCGATCGCCAGCTTGAGGCGGAGCACGGTCAGCCCATCCCGCCGGAATGGCGGGAGGAGGCCCGCTCCCGGGGCCTGGAAACCGCCCGCATGGTGGAGTTCGCCACCATGCTCAGCGGTGGTGAGCGTTTCCAGCTGGTCTCCGTCAAGGCGGTCAGTGACAACTATCCCCTCAGGGGGCAGGTGGAGTACCAGCCGAGCCCCGATGGTGAACGGCAGTTGCTGGATCAGGGTCCGCGTCCCGGCGAAGCCTGGCTCAACCCACGCCTGATGCGCCTGCTGGAACTCGAGGTGGGCGATTCCGTGGAGATCGGCAACCTGACGCTCGAGATCTCCGGGCTGCTGGTACGGGAGCCGGACGGCGGCTTCAATATGACCGGGCTGGCGCCCCGGGTGATGATCCATGCGGATGATGTGGACGCCACGGGGGTGGTGCAGGAAGGCAGCCGGGTGGAGTATATCAACCTGTTTGCCGGCGATGAGGCCGCGCTGAATGCCTTTCACCAGTGGATTGAACCCCGTCTGGAGCCATCCCATGAATGGGAGAGTATCCGCGACGGCGCCACCCTGTCGGAGTCCCTGGACCGGGCGGAGCGGTTCCTGCTGCTCGGTGGCAGCATCGCGGTATTGTTGGCTTCGGTCGCCGTAGCGGTTGCCAGTCGCCAGTACGCCGTCGGCCAGCGGGACACGGTGGCGCTACTGAAGACCCTGGGCCTGTCCGGCCGGCGGATCGGACGCATGTACCTGGCACGGCTTGCCGTGTGGGGTGTTGTGGGCATGGCTGGCGGTCTGCTGGTGGCTCTGCCGGTGTATGCGTTCCTCAATAACCTGATGGAACAGGTGCTGGAGCAGGACGTGCCTTTCGTGGTGGATGTGCCGGCCCTGGCGCCCGCCCTGGCCACGGCGCTGGTGTCCCTGTTCGCGTTTGCCTACCCGCCCATCCGCCGGCTGCGGGACGTACCGGCCATGCGCGTGTTGCGCAGCCAGCCCGGGGAGCCGGACGGTCGGGCCTGGACCGATATTGCCATTGCTGTGGTGGCGATCTTCGGCCTGGTCTGGCTCTATGCCCGGGAGATCATGCTGGTACTGGCGCTGATTGGTGGCCTGGTGGCGCTGCTGGGCATTCTGGCGTTCCTGGGTTGGGTGCTGGTGATGGGGCTGCGCCGGGTGACCGGTGGTGGCAACGCCTGGCGACTGGCCCTGGTGGGGCTGTATCGCCACCGTCGTTCCAGCCTGTCCCAGATTGCCGTGTTCGCCATGACCCTGATGCTGGCCAGCACCCTGGTCCTGGTGCGTTCCTCGCTGCTCGCGGACTGGCAGGCCCAACTGCCGGAACAGACCCCCAACCATTTCCTGATCAACATCGCCCCGGAAGCGGTGGACGAGGTGGAAGCCTTCTGGGACGAACGGGGGCAAGGCCTGGACACGGTCTATCCCATGGTCCGGGGGCGCCTTACCGAGATCAACGGTGAGCCGGTGCGTCAGGTGGTCAGCAAGGACGACAGCGTGAACGCCCTGAACCGGGAACTGAACCTCACCTGGATGGAGGATCTTCCGGAGGACAACCGCATCGTGGCAGGCACCTGGGTCAACGACCAGCAACAGGAAGGAGTGTCAGTGGAGGCGGAACTGGCTGCGGAACTGGGCGTTGAAGTGGGGGATGTGCTGGGCTTTACCGTGGGCTCGGACATCATTGCCGAGCCCATTACCAGCATCCGCACCGTGCAGTGGGAGAGTATGAAGCCGAACTTCTACATGGCGTTCCCGCCCGGCGGGGCCCTGGAAGGGCTGCCCGCCACCTGGATCACCAGTTTTTATCTGCCGCCGTCCCAGAAATCGGCGCTGAATGATTTCACGCGACAGTTCCCGACGGTATCGCTGCTGGAGGTGGACCACATCATCGAGCGCATCCAGCAGATCGTCCGACAGGTGACCCAGGCCATCGAGGCCATCCTGGCGCTGATCCTGGCGGCGTCGCTTGTGGTGATGGCGGCGGTGGTGAGCGCCACCCTGCAGGACCGGCAGCGTGAAGGGGCGCTGCTGCGGACCCTGGGTGGTCAGCAGTCCCTGCTGGTGCGCAGCACCATGCTGGAATTCGGCCTGGCCGGGTTGCTGGCGGGCATCCTGGGCGTACTGGCCGCCGAGACGGCGGTCTGGGCCCTGCAATACCGGATGTTCGGTGGCGAGTTCCGGTGGCACTGGGCGGTGGCGCTGCCAATTCCCCTGATCAGCGCCTTGGTCCTGGCCCTGCTTGGGCGCTGGCAGTTAAGGCCGGTGCTGCAGGTCAGCCCGATGCTGTTATTGAGGCGCCTGGAATAGTTGCGGCGCCTGTAACAGGGGCATGCCGGGTCAGCGGTACTGATCCAGAATCTCCTCCAGTTCACCGCTGGTCTTCATCTGCTCAAGTCGCTTGTTGAAGGCCTCGACAAACGCCGTCCAGCCCGGGCGCACCATCAGCCGGTAGCCGAACTCGCTGATGGCATGGTCACTGTGCTTGAACTTGCCCTGCCAGTCATTCTGGCGAATGATCCACTGGCCGACTGCCATGTCCGCCACACCAGCGTCGATGCCCTGACCAAACAGCAGGAAGGTGAAGATATCCCGGTCCTGGGATACCTCGTACCGTTCCAGGACGCCACTGTCGAACAGGGGTTGCAGTTGGGGGTATTTGTACCCCAGGGGCGTCACCAGGGTAATGCCTCGTAACGAATGCTCTCCCCGGTAACGGAAGTCGGATTCGGTGGTGCTGAAGAACACCTCCCGCACCGGAACGATGGTATCGGTGAACAGGAATTTGTCCGGTTCCTCGGTCCACTCCCGGGCCCGGGGACTGGCGTCGATAAGACCGTCCAGTAACAGGCCGTCCACCCGCTTGCGGGGAATCTCGTGGGCTTCCACCCGATACCCCATCCGGTCGGCGATGCGGGTCACCACGTCATAGGCAATGCCGCTGTATTCATGGTCTTCGGAGACGATCAGGTACGGGGGATAGCCGCCAGTGGACACATTCAGCTTGAGGACTGGCGCTTCGTTATCGGGAGCGGTTTCACTGGTCAGGCCGGCAACCGGAAAGGCGACGAGAGCGGCCATGACAAAACGGCGGATGGGAGCACACAGCATAGACAGCAGAGACCCTGTGGAGGCGGTGGTTCATGTAATTGTCAGACATCCATGCCGCAGGGTTCGGACTGAATGCTCCATGCAAGACCGCCTACCTTGGCAAACATATTATCCAGGAAATATGCCTGGAAGGCATAAACCAAGGTAAGTCGGCTGATTGTTACCGGTTTCGCTATGCGAATCAACCCGGAAAGTTGTCAAAAACCTAACCCCAGGCTTTTTCAAGTAGGTTCTGAATATCTTTCAGTGAGGCCTCACGGGGATTGTAGATAATGGCGCCATCATCCAGTGCCTGGCGGGCGATGGCGTCCAGTTGATCCTCGCCGATCTTGCCGGTTTCCCGGAGTGTCCGGGGCAGTTCGCAACGGTGGTGCAGCTCATCCCGCAGATGGCGGATAGCGGATATGGTGGCCTCGGCTCGACGGGAGGCGGGCGTTGCGGTCCAGACCTCCGGCCCTTCCAGGTACAGCAGGAGTTCTGACAGCGGCTCGCGGATATCCTCCAGGTTGTACTCCAGTACATAGGGCAGGTACAGGCTCATGCACAGGCCGTGGGGCAGGTGGCAGAGGGCGCCGGTGGCATGCCCCAGGGCGTGGACCAGCCCCACCATGGAGTTGGAGAAGGCGATGCCCGCCATGGTGGAGGCCTCCGCGAGGTCCAGCCGGCCTTCCTCATCCCTGGGATGGTCCATGACTGACAGCAGGGAACGCCCGATCTTTTTGATCGCTGCGGTGGCGTAGGCATCGCTGAGGGGGTTCTTGGCCATGCAGGTATAGGCCTCGGTGGCATGGGTGAGGGCATCCATGGCCGTGGCGGCGGTAATCTGCGGTGGCAGTGTCAGGGTCATCCGGGGATCGATAATGGCGGCATTGGGCAGCAGGAACGACGAGGTGAACGGCAGCTTGACCGACCGCTCCCGGTCCGCGATCACCGCCACCGAGGTGACCTCGGAGCCGGTGCCGGCGGTGGTGGGGATGACGAAGAAGGGTCTGAGGGGGCGGGTAAGGACCCCCGCACCGCTGTACTCGGCGATATCGTCGCCGCCCTCGGACACCAGGATATTCACGGCCTTGGCTGTGTCGATGGAGGAACCGCCGCCAATGGCTATCAGCGCGTCGCACTGTTGCTGACGATAGAGGTTGGCAATGTCCCGGACAGTGGTCGTGGAGGAATCCGGAGGTACCTCGTCATAGATGGCGGCAATGGTGACGTCGCTTTCCTGGCAGGCGGCAATCACCGGATCCAGCAGACCGGCCGAACGGACGCCCTGGTCCGTCACGATCATGGGCCGGGTGGACGCAATACCGGTCAGTTCGTAGGGCAGATGCTCCAGTGCGGCCTGGCCGGCGATGACCTTGACCGGACAGAAGAACTCGTAATAACGGCTCATATCGGTAGTGCCTCCTTTCTAAGGTCCCGGATCAGACCGGTGAGTACCCGGCGATAGATACCAATGGCGCCGGGTACCTTCTCCAGCAGGCCAAGATCCGCCGGATACTCCTTCACGGCCCGGCTGGCGATCAGCCTTGGCAGGATGATGGACTCCAGACGGTTAAGGATTCGTGTCATGCGGACGCCGTAGCCGATATCCCCGTCCACCACCATGCGGTCGTTGGCAAAGGCTTCGGTGGTCTTTTCCTGGAACGACAGCACCAGGAAGGCGTGGGCCATGTGCTTGAAGCGGATCGACAGATCCACCTTGCCATCATAGTCATCGCCGAGGTATCGCAACTCACCCTGGCCGGTATGTTCCAGCACCAGTGAGGGACCGGATGGCAAAACCATCATCTGGAAGACAAAGCCTTCCGGTAACGGGCGGGCGTCGTCGATCACCTTCTGGTCGCTGCGGGAAATGGCCTCCAGGGCGTGGCCCATGAACCGGAACATGGTCCGGACGTACTGTCGTCTGGCCCTGAGGGCGGCGGAACGGGTCAGCTTTGCAAGCATGGGTGGCACCTGTGCTTTGAGCCTGGGGAGCATGTGTCGGAAAGATCGACGGACTGGCCACGATTTTCCCGACCTCTGACTGCCGTTTTAGAGTTATTGCTCTAACAAGTCAATGCCTGATCTGCGGGCGGGGAAGGATCGGGCGGGACCCGGCGGGGATGGACTCCCCACCGGGCCCCGGGGCAGGGTTATTGCAGGTTGGACAGTTTGCGGCGGGCTTCTTCGCCGATCTCGCCCCCGGCCTTGGCGACTTCATTGTAGTAGGCGGCCGCCTTGTTCCGGTCGCCCTTCCGGGCGGCGATATCTCCCAGTCGCAGGTAGGCAATGGAGGTCGGAACCACCTGGGCGGAGGCTTCCAGGTCCGCCTGCGCCTTATCGAGGTTACCCCTGTCCAGTTCACTCAGGCCCCGATACAGGCGATAGCTGAACATCTCCGGATACAGCTCCACGGCCCGGTCGTAGTCTTCCTGTGCCTTTTCCGGGTGTTCCAGGGCTTCCTGGATCCGTGCCCGGGTGGCGAAGAACGCGGCCTCACGGGGCGCCATCTCGATGGCCTCATTCACCTTGGCCAGGGCAGATTCAAGCTCCTCCTCACTGGCCAGCTTCAGGGCCTCGTCGTGTAGCTCATAGGCCGGCTGCAGGCGTTTGGCTTCGGCGATCCTGCTCTGGTATTCCTCGCGGCCCCGGTATCCGCCACTGTCGTACTTCCGGGCCAGTCTCCGGTTGGCTTCCACCCGTGCCTGGGATGGCGGGTGGGTGGCAAACAGGCCGTCGATAAAGCTGGACTGCTGCCCCTCGGACAGCTCGAGGAAGATTTCCTGGAGCTCCACGGCCGCCTGGGGATCATAGCCGGCGTCCACCATGTACTCGATGCCGTAGCGGTCGGCTTCCAGCTCATGGGACTGGCTGTACTGGGACAGCGCCAACTGGCTGCCCACGGCGGCGCCCCCCATGATCAGTCCGCCCCACTCATTGTCACCCAGGGCCAGCCCGATTCCGGCCATGCCGGCACTCAGCAGCATACCCTGTTGCATCCGTTGCACGCTGTGTCGAGCAGCGGCGTGGACAATCTCGTGACCGAGGACGGAGGCGAGCTGGGCCTCATCCTCCAGCTTTACCAGCAGGCCCCGGTTGATGGCGATCTTGCCCCCGGGCAGCGCCCAGGCATTGGGCACGCTGCTGTTGAGTACGGCGAACTCGTAGGGCAGGTCGGGGCGATCGCTGACTTCGGCCAGTTTGTTGCCCACATTCTGAACATAGGTGGTCAGCTCCGGGTCCAGGTAGAAACGACCACCCTGGGTCTGGATGGTGGGCCGGTAATTCTCCTGGCCCATCTGGTGTTCCTCACCCTCTCCAATCAGCGACAGTTGCGTCTCCCCGGTTACCGGGTTGGTGGCACAACCACTGGTCATCATGACCAGGGCGCTGATCAGAAGTAGAAGGGCCATCCTGGCCCTGCTGGAATAACATGGTTTCACTGGGATCTCCTTGCCAGATGACGTCTTTGGTCCTGTAATGTTGTCCTGACCGTCCGGTTTTCCGGGGGGCACCGGCCGTCGCGGAAAGTGCGGGACGGTCATGGTCAATGATAACGGAAACTGTAGCCTGAGCCAGTGGTGAATATTCAGGGGACACCCGTAATAGGGTATGATCCCGGCGCGTTTTTCCGGTAAATCACAGGACTGCCATGACTGACAAAGACCTCGCGGACCGTGTCGAACGGTTCATCAACACCCTGAACCAGGCCCGGGAACTTGGCCTGACCGTGGTGAACGCCGCCCCGGGGCAACTGACGCTGAGCCTGCCCTACAGCGAACGGATCATTGGCAACCCGGAAACCGGTGTGATCCATGGCGGCGCCATCACAACGCTGATGGATACCACCTCCGGTTCGGTGATGATCTGCGGCCTGGACGATTTCGAGCTTTGCCCCACGCTCGACCTGCGGGTGGACTACATGCGCCCGGCGGAACCGGGCAAGCCGGTCCATGCCCGGGCCGAGATCCGTAAGATGACCCGCAACATTGCCTTCACCCGCTGTGAGGCTTTCCAGGAAGACGGCGAGGTCGTCGCAACCTGCGTCGGTACCTTCATGCGTATCGGCAAGGAGGCAACGCCCAAGGCCTTCCGTGACATGATCGCGGGGGTAGGGCAATGAGCGGTGCGACAAAGAACATGGCAGAGGTACTGCGGCAAACCCGTGAAACCGGTGATTTCTCCCCACTGCTGGAGAGCATTCCCTACGCCGGCTACATCGGCCTGCAGTGCGAACGCTTCGGCGATGACCTGATCTTCCGCCTGCCGAGGAAGGACTCCAACCTGGGCAACCCGTTGCTGCCGGCCATCCATGGCGGCGTGATTGGTGGCTTCATGGAGGTATCCGCCGCCATCTACCTGATGATGTCCCAGGACACCTTCCGGGTGCCCCGGATCGTGGACTTCTCCCTGGACTACCTGCGCGCCGGCCTGGACCGGGAGACCTATGCCGAGTGCCATCTGACCCGCCAGGGCAACCGGGTGGCCAACGTGATGATCAATGCCTGGCAGAAGTCCCGCCGGGAGCCTATCGCCACCGCACGGGCTCATTTCCTGCTGGACCAGTAACGTCGGACATCCGTCGTTCACCTACAAGCCTTGAAAAGCCCCACGGGGCCCCCAAATCTAGCTCCACGC
This sequence comes from Marinobacter sp. OP 3.4, assembly GCF_036224885.1. Classification (NCBI taxonomy): domain Bacteria; kingdom Pseudomonadati; phylum Pseudomonadota; class Gammaproteobacteria; order Pseudomonadales; family Marinobacteraceae; genus Marinobacter; species Marinobacter sp. OP 3.4. The sequence goes on along the minus strand of NZ_JAVVLT010000017.1, from coordinate 4,973 downwards.
AATGGTTAACCGCGCCGTTTGCCCTCACCGGGGCAGGCGGCGCCTGTCGTATTCGTGTGTGCAAGAAAGCAGGAGACACTCCACCATGACGGTTGAAACCCGCAAAGAAACCCTTGGCTTCCAGACCGAAGTGAAGCAGCTGCTTCAACTGATGATCCACTCCCTGTACTCCAACAAGGAAATCTTCCTGCGGGAGCTGATCTCCAACGCGTCCGACGCGGAAGACAAGCTGCGTTTCGCGGCCCTGAAGGACGACAGCCTGTATGAGGACGATCCGGACCTGAAGATCCGCCTGGACTACGATGCCGAGGCCGGCACTGTCACCCTGGCCGACAACGGTATCGGCATGACCCGCGAGGACATCATCCAGAACCTGGGCACCATCGCCAAATCCGGCACGGCTGAGTTCCTGAAGCAGCTCTCCGGTGACGAAAAGAAGGACAGCAAGCTGATCGGCCAGTTTGGCGTTGGTTTCTACTCTTCCTTCATCGTCGCCGACCGGGTGGAAGTGTTTACCCGTCGCGCCGGCAGTGACAAGAGCGAGGGCGTACACTGGGAATCCGGCGGTGATGGCGAGTTCACCATCGAGAACGTGGACCTGGACAGCCGTGGCACCCGCATCGTGCTGCACCTGAAGAAGGACGAGAAAGACTTTGCTGACGGCTGGCGCCTGCGCAACCTGGTGAAGAAGTACTCCGACCACATCTCCTTCCCGGTTGTCATGAAGGTCGAGTCCGAGGAAGAAGAGAAAAAGGACGAGTACGAAACCGTCAACGATGCCACCGCCCTGTGGACCCTGCCGCGTACCGAGATCAAGGACGAGGAGTACAAGGAGTTCTACAAGCACATCGCCCACGACTTCGAGGACCCGCTCACATGGTCCCACAACAAGGTGGAAGGCAAGCTCGACTACACCAGCCTGCTGTACCTCCCCAAGCGGGCGCCCTTCGACCTGTACAACCGTGAGGCCCCCCGTGGCCTGAAGCTCTATGTGCAGCGCGTGTTCATCATGGACGACGCCGAGCAGTTCCTGCCCCTGTACCTGCGCTTCACCAAGGGCGTGATCGACTCCAACGACCTGTCCCTGAACGTATCCCGGGAAATCCTGCAGAACGACAGCACCGTGGAATCCATCCGCAACGCCATGACCAAGCGGGTGCTGGACATGCTGTCGAAAATGGCCAAGAAGAACCCGGAGGACTACCAGACTTTCTGGAACGAATTCGGCTCCGTACTCAAGGAAGGCCCGGCGGAAGACTTCGGTAACCGTGAGAAAATCGCCGGCCTGCTGCGCTTCGCCTCCACCCACACCGGCGAGAGCACCCAGGACGTGTCCCTGGACGATTACATCGGTCGCATGAAAGAGGGACAGAACAAGATCTACTACATCACCGCCGACAGCCATACGGCGGCCAGCAGCAGCCCCCATCTGGAAGTCTTCCGCAAGAAAGGCATCGAGGTACTGATCCTCTCTGACCGCATCGACGAGTGGATGATGGGCTACCTCAACGAATACGACGGCAAGCAGCTCCAGGACGTGGCCCGGGGCGACCTGGACCTGGGCGAGGTGGAAACCGAGGACGACAAGAAACAGCAGGAAGAGGCCGAGAAAGAACACGAAGGCCTGCTGGAACGCCTCAAGACCGCCCTGCAGGACCGTGTCCAGGAAGTGCGCGTCACCAAGCGCCTGACGGACTCACCGGCCTGCCTGGTGGTCGGCCAGTTCGACATGGGCAACCAGATGAAGAAAATCATGGAAGCCGCCGGCCAGAAGGTACCCGAGAGCAAGCCCATCTTCGAAGTCAACGTGGACCACCCGCTGGTCCAACGCCTGGAAAGCGAGAAGGGCGACGAACGCTTCAGCGAACTGTCCGCCGTCCTCTTCGACCAGGCCACCCTGGCCAGCGGCGAGCAACTGAAGGACCCGGGTGCTTATGTCAGCCGGCTTAACCGGTTGTTGCTCGAGCTATCGAACTAGAGATAGATGGGGTTATAGTCAACTAGAGTAGGAAATGCCCCGTTGACCGAGGGCGTGCCTTGGGATTCTGTTTCGGGACCTTCAAAAACAGGGACGTTTTTGAAGAGCCTACATGGATGTATTCACGGCGTGTCCCGAAACAGGATACCAAGGCGCGACTTTCCCCAATTCCAAGCTCATTAAACATGCAAGAAATCATCGTGGACATCCAGATCGGCCCGGAAGAGTGGATCAAGCTCTATAACGGAGCCGCCCGGGATGTCCATACCACGGCCCGGGACGGACGCTCCGTCCGCTTCCCGGCCCGCATCCTCTCCCGCTTCTACCTCCGTGATGGCATTCGCGGCAGCTTCCGCATCCTGTTCGACGACCAGGGCAAATTCGCCTCCATTGAACGACTGCAATAGCCGGTCGCTATCCCAATCGCCACCTTGATCGTCATCGATAAATAAAAGCTTTCAGGAGCTTACTTTTAATCAATTTCATCTCTTGATGGTCCGCGGGCTATGGTGTGTTCGTACCGATCAGGAAGGAGTTGAGCCATGTCAGTCATCAACGCGAAAGCAATTGCCCCCCGGAAAGAGGTGTTGACCATCCTGGTGAGCTACTGGGGCAACTATGCCATGGCCCAGTAACAACCTGACGGGACCCAGCGACCCATGGAGCACCATAGCCATCCGCTATAAAGGTGTTAGAAAAGCTTCAAGTAAATCAGCAAGCAGGCGCCTGTGGATGACCTATATTAAGGAGTGCTCTTGCCAAAGATGCCCTTTGCCAATGCAGTAAACAGGAGAGACCGATGACAGATAATAACAGTGGCGGTAAGTGCCCCGTCATGCACGGTGGTAGCACTTCAGCAAGCCAGAACAACACCGCCTGGTGGCCGGAAGGTCTGAACCTCGACATCCTGCACCAGCATGACCGCAAGACCGATCCGATGGGGGAGGACTTCGACTATCGCGAGGAAGTCCGCAAACTTGACTTCGACGCACTCAAAAAAGACATGCACGCCCTGATGACCGACAGTCAGGACTGGTGGCCGGCGGACTGGGGGCACTATGGCGGCCTGATGATCCGCATGGCCTGGCACGCGGCCGGCAGTTACCGGCTTGCCGATGGTCGTGGTGGTGGCGGTACCGGCAACCAGCGTTTTGCACCGCTCGCCTCATGGCCCGACAACGTCAGCCTCGACAAGGCGCGTCGTCTGTTGTGGCCGATCAAGAAGAAGTACGGCAACAAAGTCAGTTGGGCCGATCTGATGATCCTGGCGGGCAATGCTGCCTATGAAACCATGGGCCTGAAGACCTTCGGTTTCTCCTTTGGCCGCGAAGATATCTGGCACCCCGAGAAAGACGTCTACTGGGGAGCGGAAAAGGAGTGGCTGGCGCCCTCCGACGAGCGTTACGAGAACGTGGACGATCCCAGCACCATGGAAAATCCCCTGGCGGCGGTCCAGATGGGGCTGATCTACGTCAACCCGGAAGGTGTCAACGGCAATCCGGATCCGCTCAAGACCGCCGGGCAGGTGAGAGAGACCTTCGCCCGCATGGCCATGAACGACGAGGAAACCGCTGCCCTGACAGTGGGTGGCCATACCGTCGGCAAGTGCCATGGTAACGGTGACGCCGGTGCCCTGGGACGTGAGCCGGAAGCCGCTGACGTTGAATACCAGGGCTTCGGCTGGCACAACCCCAACATGAAAGGCAAGGCCAGTAACGCCGTCAGCTCTGGTATTGAAGGTGCCTGGACCAAGGAGCCCACCAAGTTCGACATGGGTTATTTCGACATGTTGCTGGACCACGAATGGGAAAACCGGACCAGTCCGGCCGGTGCCCATCAGTGGGAGCCTGTCGACATCAAGGAAGAAGACAAGCCCGTGGATGCCAGTGATCCGTCCATCCGCCACAACCCGATCATGACCGATGCCGACATGGCCATGAAAATGGACCCGACCTATCGCGCGATTCTGGAGGATTTCCGCAAGAATCCCGAAAAATTCCAGGATGCCTTCGCCCGGGCGTGGTTCAAACTGACTCATCGCGACATGGGTCCGAAGCCGCGTTACATCGGCCCGGAAGTACCGGACGAAGACCTGATCTGGCAGGATCCAATCCCGGCTGGCAACACCGACTATGTAGAAGAAGTGGTTCGTGAAAAGATTGCCGCCGCCGGCCTGAGCATCAGTGACATGGTCGCCACTGCGTGGGACAGCGCCCGAACCTATCGTGGCTCCGACATGCGTGGCGGTGCCAACGGTGCCCGAATTCGCCTGGCCCCGCAGAAAGACTGGCAGGGTAACGAACCGGATCGCCTGGCCAAGGTGCTGAAGGTGTACGAGCAGATCTCCGCCGACACCGGCGCCAGCGTAGCCGACATCATCGTACTGGCCGGCAGCGTGGCGATCGAGAAGGCAGCGAAGGCCGCCGGTCACGACGTCCGGGTACCTTTCCTTAAAGGTCGCGGTGATGCCACCGACGAGATGACCGATGCGGAGTCCTTCGAGCCGCTGGAGCCGCTGGCGGATGGCTTCCGCAACTGGCTCAAGAAGGACTATGTGGTCAAGCCGGAGGAAATGCTGCTGGACCGTGCCCAGCTCATGGGCCTGACCGCGCCGGAGATGACCGTGTTGATCGGTGGTATGCGCGCCCTGGGCGCCAACTACGGCGGCACCAAGCATGGTGTGTTCACCGACCGTGAAGGCCAGCTGACCAACGACTTCTTTGTCAACCTGACCGACATGGCTTACGCCTGGAAGCCGACCGGCAATGGTCTCTACGAGGTTAGTGACCGCAAGACCGGCCAGAAGAAGTGGACCGCCACCCGGGTGGACCTGGTGTTTGGTTCCCACTCCATCCTCCGGGCCTATGCCGAGGTGTACGCCCAGGACGACAACGAAGAGAAATTCGTGAAGGACTTCGTGGCCGCCTGGACCAAGGTCATGAACAACGACCGCTTCGACGTCCAGTCCTGAAACTGACCCGGCGCCCCTCGGGGC
>NZ_JAVVLT010000016.1:0-15702 GCF_036224885.1 Marinobacter sp. OP 3.4 | reverse complement strand
CGCGAGTCAGTGCCGCCGTCAGCGTGGTCTTGCCATGGTCCACGTGACCAATGGTACCCACGTTCAGGTGCGGTTTATTACGTTCAAATTTCTCTTTAGACACGGTTACACCTCTTCCTGTTTCTCAAGTCCTGGGATCAACCCTTTTTAATGATCGCTTCGGCAATGTTCGAAGGAGCTTCGGAATACCCGGCAAACTCCATCGCATATGACGCCCGGCCCTGTGTAGCAGAACGCAGGTCGGTGGCGTAACCGAACATCTCCGACAACGGAACTTCTGCACGGATGATCTTGCCCGCGGGGCCTTCATCCATACCCTGGACGACGCCGCGACGACGGTTAAGGTCGCCAACCACATCACCCATGTACTCCTCGGGCGTGACACACTCAACCTTCATGATCGGTTCAAGGATTGCCGGATCGGCTTCCAGAGCCCCTTTCTTCATGGCCATGGAACCCGCCACCTTGAACGCCATCTCGTTGGAGTCCACTTCGTGGTAGGAGCCATCGTACAGGGTCGCCTTGATGCGCAGCAGCGGATAACCGGCCAGACAGCCGTTCTGCATTTGCTCTTCGATACCCTGTTGAACCGCCGGGATGTATTCCTTGGGAACCACACCACCAACGATTTCGTTCACGAAGATAAAGTTCTCGCCATCTTCCTCGTCCAGAGGCAGCGGCTCGAGCTTGATCTTGACGTGACCGTACTGACCACGACCACCGGACTGACGAACAAACTTGCCTTCGACGTCCACCGGCTTGCGGATACGCTCACGGTAGGCCACCTGGGGCTTACCGATGTTGGCTTCCACCTTGAACTCACGCTTCATACGATCAACGATGATGTCCAGGTGAAGCTCACCCATACCGGAGATGATGGTCTGGCCGGATTCCTCGTCGGTACGGACGCGGAACGACGGATCTTCCTGGGCCAGCTTGCCAAGGGCAACACCCATCTTTTCCTGGTCGGCCTTGGACTTCGGCTCCACGGCGACGGAAATAACCGGCTCCGGGAACTCCATGCGCTCCAGGATGATCTTGGCGTTCTCATCGCACAGGGTGTCACCGGTAGTGACACTCTTCAGACCAATGGCCGCGGCGATATCGCCGGCCAGCACTTCCTTGATTTCCTGGCGCTCTTTGGAGTGCATCTGAACCATACGGCCGACGCGCTCTTTCTTCTGCTTGACCGAGTTATAGACCGCGCTGCCGGACTCCAGCTTACCGGAGTAGACCCGGAAGAACGTCAGGGTGCCCACGAACGGGTCGGTGGCAATCTTGAACGCCAACGCAGAGAACGGCGCGTTGTCATCCGCCTCACGGGTTTCCTCGGTGCCGTCTTCGTCGACTTCACCACGGATCGCCTTGACTTCGTTCGGAGCCGGCAGGAATTCGATAACGGAATCCAGTACGGCCTGTACGCCCTTGTTCTTGAAGGCGGAGCCACAGGTGGCGACAACGATCTCGTTGGCCAGGGTGCGCATGCGCAGGCCCTGCTTGATCTCGTCGATGGTCAGGTCGCCTTCCTCAAGGTATTTCTCCATGAGCTCTTCGTTGGCTTCGGCGGCTGCCTCAACCATCTGCTCACGGTACATGGCCACCTCGTCGGCCATTTCCTCGGGAACGTCACGCTGGTCATAGGTTGCACCCGCGTCATTTTCGTTCCAGTAGATGGCCTTGTTCCGGATCAGGTCGACAATACCGGCGAACTGGTCCTCGGCACCAATCGGCAGCTGGATCGGAACGCAGTTTGCGCCCAGACGGTTCTTGATCTGGTCAACCACCCTCAGGAAGTTGGCGCCAGCACGGTCCATCTTGTTGACGAACACCATGCGCGGAACTTCGTACTTGTTGGCCTGACGCCATACGGTCTCGGACTGGGGCTCAACACCGGAGGAACCACAGAACACAACCACCGCACCGTCGAGAACCCGCAGGGAACGCTCTACCTCGATGGTAAAGTCAACGTGTCCCGGCGTATCGATGATGTTGATACGGTGCTCGTCGTACTGCTTGTCCATGCCCTGCCAGAAACAGGTGGTGGCGGCGGAGGTGATGGTAATGCCCCGCTCCTGCTCCTGCTCCATCCAGTCCATGGTGGCCGCACCGTCGTGCACCTCACCGATCTTGTGGGAGATACCGGTGTAGAACAGTACCCGCTCGGTGGTTGTGGTTTTACCCGCATCCACATGAGCACAGATACCGATGTTTCTGTATCGCTTGATAGGAGTCTTGCGTGCCACTGTATAAACCTCGGCTGATTAGAAACGGAAGTGAGAGAACGCCTTGTTGGCTTCTGCCATGCGGTGAACGTCTTCACGCTTCTTAACAGCGGAGCCCTTGCTGTCAGCGGCGTCCAGGATTTCACCTGCCAGTCGCTGCGCCATGGACTTTTCACCACGCTTCCGTGAGAATTCTACGAGCCAGCGCATTGCCAGCGCGTTTTGACGGGAAGGCCGTACTTCCACAGGCACCTGGTAGGTCGCACCACCCACACGACGGGATTTAACCTCGACCATCGGCTGGATGTTCTCCAGGGCCTTCTCGAACATGTCGATCGGCTCTTCCTTGGATTTTTCGGCAACGATATCGAGAGCGCCGTAAACAATGCGCTCTGCAACGGCTTTCTTGCCACTTTCCATCACATGGTTGATGAACTTGGCCAGCCGTGCACTGCCGAACTTGGGATCCGGGATAATCTCCCGTTTTGCTGCAACTCTTCTTCTAGGCATCGATAAGCCCTTCTAAAAATTAAGGTCTTCAGGAACCCCTGAGATAGCTATCCGCTACTCAGCCTTACTCTTATCGTTCGCAGTGACGATAAAAGACACCCATCTGGGACATCAGGACTTGGGTCGTTTAGTACCGTACTTGGAGCGGCCCTGCTTACGGTTCTGTACACCCTGGGTGTCCAGCGTTCCGCGAACAGTGTGATAGCGCACACCCGGAAGGTCCTTTACTCGACCGCCACGGATCAGCACAACACTGTGCTCCTGAAGGTTATGACCTTCACCACCGATGTATGAGGAAACCTCGTAGCCGTTGGTCAGACGAACACGGCACACTTTACGCAGTGCAGAGTTCGGCTTCTTCGGCGTAGTCGTATATACACGGGTGCATACACCACGACGCTGAGGGCAGGCCTGCAGAGCAGGAACATCACTCTTTGCCACCCGGCGTTTACGAGGCTTACGTACCAACTGGTTGATCGTTGCCATGTAAGCAAACTCCAAAAAAACCATTTCAATGAAACTTACCCCCGACGAGCGGGGGTAAAAATTAAGGGACGCAAGTGTAAGCCCGCGCCCCAGGTCAGTCAAGAAGACTGATTCCTTTTTAACCACCCCGGAATCCGTAGTTCCCGGGGGGTTACAGACCGCCGGAGGGGTTAGCCCTCCCGGTTGAGCTCGGCGCTCAGAGCCTCGACCACGTCTTCCGCGGTGACGCCCTGCTCTTCCAGCTCGCGCTTGCGACGGCGTTCGTTGTGGTAGGCCAGACCGGTACCGGCCGGGATCAGACGACCCACTACCACGTTTTCCTTCAGGCCGCGGAGGAAATCACGCTTCCCGGTAACGGCACCTTCGGTGAGTACCCGGGTGGTCTCCTGGAACGAGGCCGCGGAAATGAACGACTCGGTGGCCAGGGAGGCCTTGGTGATCCCCAGCAGCTGGCGTTCGCCCCGTGCGGGCTGCTTGTCCGCCGCCACGGCATCTTCGTTGGCATCCAGGAACTGGTGGTATTCCACCTGGTCCCCGGCCAGCAGGTTGGTCTCGCCGGGCTCGGTGATTTCCACCTTGCGCAGCATCTGGCGAACGATAACCTCGATGTGTTTATCGTTGATGACAACGCCCTGCAGACGATACACGTCCTGGATCTCGTTGGTGATGTACTTGGCCAGCTCGACCACGCCCAGCAGGCGCAGGATGTCGTGGGGGTTGGACGGGCCATCGGAAATGACCTCACCCTTCTCCACGGTTTCACCCTCGAACACGTTGAGCTGACGCCACTTGGGAATCAGCACCTCGTACGGGTCGCCATCCTTCGGCGTGATCACCAGGCGCTTCTTGCCCTTGGTTTCCTTGCCAAAGGACACGGTGCCGGTGATTTCCGCCAGGATGGACGGCTCCTTCGGACGACGGGCCTCGAACAGGTCGGCCACCCGCGGCAGACCACCGGTGATGTCCCGGGTCTTGGAGCTTTCCTGGGGAATACGGGCAACCACGTCACCCACTTCCACATCGGCCCCATCGGCCAGGGTCACCAGCGCATCCGCCGGCAGGAAGTAGTGGGCCGGCGAACCACCCGGCAGATCCACTTCCTTACCCTTGGCATCCACCAGTTCAACCGCCGGACGCAGGTCCTTGCCCGCCGCCGGGCGATCCTTGGGATCGATTACCTGGATGGTGGACAGGCCGGTCAGCTCGTCGGTCTGGGTGCGGATGGTAATACCCTGGTCCATGCCAACGAACTTCGCCTTACCCTTGCCTTCGGCGATGATCGGGTGGGTGTGCGGATCCCACTTGGCCACCACGGCACCGGCTTCCACATGGTCACCGTGCTTGACGGACAGCACTGCACCGTAGGGCAGCTTGTACCACTCACGCTCACGGCCCTGCTCATCGGCAACGGCCAGGGCGGAGGAACGGGAAACCACCACCAGCGAGCCATCGGTCTTCTCGATGGACTTCATGTTGTGCAGACGGATCTGACCACCATGCTTGACCTGGATATTGTCCACGGCGGAAGCACGGCTGGCGGCGCCCCCGATGTGGAAGGTCCGCATGGTCAGCTGGGTGCCAGGCTCACCGATGGACTGGGCGGCGATAACGCCGACAGCCTCACCTACGTTGACCAGATGGCCACGGGCCAGGTCACGGCCGTAACAGTTGGCACACACGCCATGGCGGGCCTCACAGGTAATGGCGGACCGTACCCAGACCTCATCCACACCGGCGCCTTCGATCATCTCGATGGTCTTCTCGTCCAGCAGGGTGCCGGCTTCAACCACCGCATTTTCCTTGTCGGTCGGCGTAAAGACGTCACGGGCCGTGACACGACCCAGGACACGGTCACCCAGGGGCACCACAACGTCGCCGCCTTCGATATGCGGCGTCATCAGCAGACCTTCCTCGGTACCACAGTCGGCCTCGGTCACCACCAGATCCTGGGACACATCCACCAGACGACGGGTCAGGTAACCGGAGTTCGCCGTCTTCAGGGCGGTATCCGCCAGACCCTTACGGGCACCGTGGGTGGAGATGAAGTACTGCAGTACGTTCAGACCTTCACGGAAGTTCGCAGTGATCGGCGTCTCGATGATGGAGCCATCGGGCTTGGCCATCAGGCCCCGCATACCGGCCAGCTGACGGATCTGGGCGGGGGAACCCCGGGCGCCGGAGTCGGCCATCATGTACACGGAGTTGAAAGACTCCTGCATTTCCGGTTCGCCATCCTCACGGAAGACCGGCTTACCCTCGGCATCCACCACCTGCTCCTGGGAGAGGCGATCCATCATGGCCTTGGACACCTTGTCGTTGGCACGGGACCAGATATCGATCACCTTGTTGTACTTCTCGCCCTGCGTCAGCAGGCCCGAGGAGTACTGGGATTCGATTTCCTTCACCTCGTCGGTGGCGGCATCGACCAGCTCGTACTTCTCCGGGGGAATCTCGAAGTCATTGAAGCCGATGGAGGTACCGGACACGGTCGCGAAGTGGAAGCCCATGTACATGAGCTGATCCGCAAAGATGACGGTATCCTTCAGGCCGGCAATCCGGTAACAGGTGTTGATCAGGTTCGAGATCGCCTTCTTGGTCATCGGACGGTTGACGGTCTCGTAGGACAGACCATCCGGCACGATATCAAACAGCAGCGCCCGGCCGACCACGGTATCGACGATAACGTACTCGGTCTTCAGCTCCTCGTTCTCGTCGTAGGTGACTTCCTTGACGCGAACCTTGATCTTCGCCTGCAGGTCAACCGCACCCGCGCCATAGGCACGATGCACTTCCTTGACGTCGGCGAAAACACGACCTTCCCCAACCGCGCTCTTGCGCTCACGGGTCATGTAGTACAGGCCCAGAACCACGTCCTGGGACGGCACGATGATGGGCTCGCCGTTGGCCGGAGACAGTACGTTGTTGGTGGACATCATCAACGCACGGGCTTCCAGCTGGGCTTCCAGGGTCAGCGGTACGTGGACCGCCATCTGGTCACCGTCAAAGTCAGCGTTGTAGGCGGCACACACCAGCGGGTGCAGCTGGATCGCCTTGCCCTCGATGAGTACCGGCTCGAACGCCTGGATACCCAGACGGTGCAGGGTCGGCGCCCGGTTCAGCAGGATCGGGTGCTCGCGGATGACCTCGTCGAGGATATCCCAGACCACGCCCTCTTCCCGCTCGACCATCTTCTTGGCCGCCTTGATGGTGGTAGCCAGGCCGCGGTGTTCCAGCTTGGAGAAGATGAACGGCTTGAACAGCTCCAGGGCCATTTTCTTGGGCAGACCACACTGGTGCAGGCGCAGGTACGGACCAACCACGATCACGGAACGGCCGGAGTAGTCCACACGCTTACCCAGCAGGTTCTGACGGAAGCGACCCTGCTTACCCTTGATCATGTCAGCCAGGGACTTCAGCGGACGCTTGTTGGTGCCGGTGATGGCACGGCCACGGCGGCCGTTGTCCAGCAGGGCATCCACCGCTTCCTGCAGCATGCGCTTCTCGTTGCGCACGATGATGTCCGGGGCGTTCAGCTCCAGCAGGCGCTTGAGACGGTTGTTCCGGTTGATCACCCGACGGTAGAGGTCGTTGAGATCGGAGGTGGCAAAACGGCCACCGTCCAGCGGAACCAGCGGACGCAGGTCCGGCGGCAGCACCGGCAGCACGGTCATGACCATGTCGCCAGGGCGGTTGCCGGAGTAAAGGAAGGCTTCCAGGATCTTCAGTCGCTTGGTGAACTTCTTGATCTTGGTTTCGGAGTTGGTCTGCGGGATTTCCTCGCGCAGCTGATCCACCTCGGCCTGCAGGTCGATGTCTTCCAGCAGCATCTTGACCGCTTCGGCGCCCATGCGGGCATCGAATTCGTCACCGAACTCTTCCAGGGCCTCATAGTACTGCTCGTCATTCAGCAGCTGGCCGCGCTCGAGGGTGGTCATGCCCGGGTCGATCACAATGAACGACTCGAAGTACAGGACACGTTCGATGTCACGCAGGGTCATGTCCAGCATCATGCCGATGCGGGACGGCAGTGACTTGAGGAACCAGATGTGAGCCACCGGGCTCGCCAGTTCGATATGGCCCATACGCTCACGACGAACGCTGGCCAGGGCAACCTCGACACCACACTTTTCACAGATGACGCCACGGTGTTTGAGGCGCTTGTACTTGCCGCACAGGCACTCGTAGTCCTTGATCGGACCAAAGATCTTGGCGCAGAACAGGCCGTCACGCTCGGGCTTGAAGGTCCGATAGTTGATGGTCTCGGGCTTTTTTACTTCCCCGAAGGACCAGGAACGGATCATGTCAGGCGACGCCAGACCAATACGGATGGCGTCAAATTCCTTGCTCTGGTTCTGGCTCTTGAGAAGATTCAGCAAATCTTTCATCAGTAACAGCTCCGGATGGCGTTAATCTCGGGCGGGCACCGAAGGTGCCCGCTCACGCTGCCAAAAAACGATTCGGCTTACTCGGATTCCAGCTCGATGTCGATACCCAGCGAGCGGATCTCCTTGACAAGAACGTTGAAGGACTCGGGCATGCCCGGCTCCATCCGGTGGTCTCCATCCACAATGTTCTTGTACATCTTGGTACGGCCATTCACGTCGTCAGACTTGACGGTGAGCATTTCCTGCAGGGTGTAGGCCGCGCCGTAGGCTTCCAGCGCCCAGACTTCCATCTCACCGAACCGCTGGCCACCGAACTGCGCCTTACCACCCAGCGGCTGCTGGGTAACCAGGCTGTAGGAGCCGGTGGACCGTGCGTGCATCTTGTCGTCGATCAGGTGGTTCAGCTTCAGCATGTACATGTAGCCAACTGTCACCGGACGATCGAACTCGTCGCCGGTGCGGCCATCGTACAGCTTGACCTGACCACTGGTATCCATGTCAGCCAGCTCAAGCATGTGCTTCACTTCGGCTTCCTTGGCACCATCGAAGACTGCGGTTGCCATCGGAACACCGCCGCGCAGGTTGCCGGCAAGCGCAATCACCTCGTCGTCACTGAGGCTGTCCAGATCCACACTGGGCACGGCCTCGCTGTGATTGTAGATCTTGCCCAGCAGTTCCCGGACCTCGGCCACCTTGCGCTGCTGCTCCAGCATGTCGTTGATCTTGCGACCAAGACCCTTGGCAGCGGCACCCAGATGGGTTTCCAGTACCTGACCGACGTTCATCCGCGAGGGTACACCCAGCGGGTTCAGCACCACGTCAACCGGATTGCCGTCCTCGTCATAGGGCATGTCCTCTACCGGCATGACAGCGGAGATAACACCCTTGTTCCCGTGACGACCGGCCATCTTGTCACCGGGCTGCACACGACGCTTGATCGCCAGGTAAACCTTGACGATCTTGAGCACGCCCGGCGCCAGGTCATCGCCCTGCTGCAGCTTGCGCTTCTTGTCGTCGAACCGTTCCTCGTGTTCCTTCTTGCGGTCCTCCAGGCTCTGCTCGGACTTCTCCAGCAGCTCGTTGAGCGCCTCGTCCTTCATCCGCAGCTTGAACCACTGGTCCCGCTCCAGACCTTGCAGGTAGTCCTGATCCAGTACCGCGCCTTTCTTCAGGCCCGGACCACTGATCACTTCCTGGCCGTTGAGGGCGTAGGTCAGACGCTCGAAGGTGGCACCTTCCACAATCCGGTATTCGTCCTTCAGGTCCTTGCGGTACTGGTTGAGCTGGTCCTGTTCGATGGACAGGGCCCGCTCGTCCTTCTCGATGCCATCACGGGTGAACACCTGGACGTCGATAACGGTACCGCGGGTACCGGCGGAGACGCGGGAGGAGGTGTCCTTCACATCCGACGCCTTCTCACCGAAGATGGCCCTCAGCAGTTTCTCTTCCGGGGTCAGCTGGGTCTCGCCCTTCGGCGTCACCTTGCCCACCAGGATGTCACCCGGGCCGACTTCCGCACCGATGTACACAATGCCGGACTCATCCAGCTTGGACAGGGCACTCTCACCCACATTGGGAATATCCGCGGTGATTTCCTCGCTGCCCAGCTTGGTGTCACGGGCCACACAGGTCAGTTCCTGGATATGGATACTGGTGAAGCGATCCTCCTGCACCACCTTCTCGGAGATCAGGATGGAGTCCTCGAAGTTGTAGCCGTTCCAGGGCATGAACGCGATGCGCATGTTCTGCCCCAGCGCCAGCTCACCCAGGTCCACGGACGGGCCGTCGGCCAGTACGTCACCCCGGGCCACCACATCACCCTGCTTCACGATGGAGCGCTGGTTGATGCAGGTGTTCTGGTTGGAACGGGTGTACTTGGTGAGGTTGTAGATATCCACACCCGCATCACCGGCCTCGGTTTCGTCGTCCGCGACACGGACCACAATACGGGCAGCATCCACATCCTCAATCACCCCACCACGGCGGGCGGTCACACAGACACCGGAGTCCTGGGCCACGATGCGCTCAAGACCAGTACCTACCAGCGGCTTGTCGGCACGCAGGGTGGGAACCGCCTGACGCTGCATGTTGGACCCCATCAGGGCCCGGTTGGCGTCGTCATGCTCGAGGAACGGAATCAGGGAAGCCGCCACCGACACCACCTGGCGCGGAGAAACGTCCATGAAGTTGACGTTTTCCGGCGGTGTCACAGTGAATTCGTTCTGCGTTCGAACCGTGACCAGCTCATCGGCAAGGCGACCTTCGTCCGTCAGGGCTGAACTTGCCTGGGCGATGACGAAGTTGCTCTCCTCAATCGCAGACAGGTAGACGATCTCATCGGTGACCTGGCCATCGATAACCTTCCGGTACGGGCTCTCGAGGAAACCGTAGGAGTTGGTCCGGGCGTAGGTCGCCAGCGAGTTGATCAGGCCGATGTTCGGGCCTTCCGGCGTCTCGATGGGACAGACACGACCGTAGTGGGTCGGGTGTACGTCCCGAACCTCAAAGCCGGCACGCTCACGGGTCAGGCCACCGGGACCAAGGGCCGATACACGGCGCTTGTGGGTCACCTCGGACAGCGGGTTGTTCTGGTCCATGAACTGGGACAGCTGACTGGAACCGAAGAACTCCTTAACTGCCGCAGCCACCGGCTTGGCGTTGATCAGATCCTGGGGCATCAGGCCTTCGCTTTCCGCCAGGCTCAGGCGTTCACGGACCGCCCGCTCAACACGGACCAGACCAACACGGAATTGGTTCTCGGCCATTTCGCCGACACAGCGGATCCGACGGTTACCCAGGTTGTCGATGTCGTCGACATTGCCGTTACCGTTACGGATATCAATCAGCGTCCTGAGAACGTCGATAATATCGTCGTTGGTCAGGGTGCCTTCGCCAGTGCTTTCTTCACGGCCCAGGCGACGGTTCAGCTTCATCCGGCCAACGGCGGACAGGTCATAACGCTCTTCGGAGAAGAAAAGGTTATTGAACAGGTTCTCCGCGGATTCCTTGGTGGGCGGTTCGCCCGGACGCATCATCCGGTAGATTTCCACCAGGGCTTCGAGCTGGGTACGGGTCGGATCGATCCGGATGGTATCGGACATGAACGGACCGCAGTCGAGATCGTTGGTGTACAGGGTCTCGACCTCGGTGATGCCAGCACCCAGGATCTTCTCCATCACCTCTTCGGTGATTTCGGTGTTGCACTCCACCAGGACTTCACCGGTCTTGGTGTCCACCATGTCCTGCGCGATAACACGACCGTGCAGGTAAGCGGTAGGCACTTCCAGTTCGGTGATGCCGGATTTTTCAAGCTGACGGATGTGCCGGGCGGTCACACGGCGACCTTCCTCGACAATGACGGAACCGTCCTTGTCCTTGATATCGAAGGTGGCAATATCACCACGCAGGCGACTCGGCACCAGCTCCAGACGGGATGTTTCCTCCGCCACGGTGAACTTACTGGTGTCGAAGAACATCTCGAGCATCTGCTCGGAGGTGTAGCCCAGGGCACGCAGCAGGATGCTGGCAGGCAGCTTCCGGCGGCGATCAATCCGGACAAACACGGAATCCTTGGGATCGAACTCGAAATCCAGCCAGGAACCACGGTAAGGAATCACCCGCGCGGAATAGAGCAGCTTCCCGGAGGAGTGGGTCTTGCCCTTGTCGTGATCAAAGAACACACCGGGAGAACGGTGAAGCTGGGACACGATGACCCGCTCGGTACCATTGACCACAAAGGTACCGTTCTCCGTCATCAGGGGCATTTCGCCCATGTAGACTTCCTGTTCCTTGATGTCCTTGATGGCCTTGTTGGACGATTCACGGTCGTAGATGATCAGGCGAACTTTCACGCGCAGAGGTGCAGCATAGGTCACGCCCCGCAGCTGACATTCCTTGACGTCGAACACCGGATCGCCGATACGGTAGCTCACGTACTCAAGCGCCGCGTTGCCAGAATAACTGACAATCGGGAATACGGATTTGAAGGCTGCGTGCAGACCAGTTTCCTGGCGTGCATCAGCGTCGGCTTCCATTTGCAGGAAGTCCCGGTAAGAATCAAGCTGGATAGCCAGCAAGTAGGGGACATCCATCACGGAAGGCAATTTACTGAAGTCTTTGCGAATCCGCTTTTTCTCAGTGTAGGAGTAAGTCATCTGCATTCCCCAGCGTTAGACCTGATACCTGGTATCAAGAAGCAACCATTTACCTGCTTCGGGGCCGAGTTGCTCGGCATACTGCGCCGTCTTGAACAAGACTCTGGCTGTAGGTGACGGAGGCAGACTACTCACTATAGCAACTGCATCCATCTCTATAGCATATATACAACAGAAAAAGGCCGGTGGCCTGGAGCCACCAGCCTATCCATGCCTACTGCACGGAACCGATCAAGAGTCGGCGATTACTTGAGCTCAACAGAAGCGCCTGCTTCCTCAAGCTTCTTCTTGGCCTCTTCTGCGTCGTCCTTGGAAGCAGCTTCCTTAACAGTGGACGGAGCGGAGTCAACCATCTCCTTCGCTTCCTTCAGACCCAGACCAGTCAGCTCGCGAACGGCCTTGATGACGTTCACTTTCTTCTCGCCCGGGCCGGTCAGAACAACGTCGAACTCGGTCTGCTCTTCAGCAGCGGCGGCTTCGCCACCAGCAGCAGCCGGTGCAGCGGCAACGGCAGCAGCAGCGGATACGTTGAACTTCTCTTCCATTGCTTCTACGAGCTCAACAACTTCCATTACGCTCATTTCAGCGATTGCATTCAGAATATCGTCTTTAGACAGAGCCATGACTTTCTCCAAAAAAAGTAAAAATGGTTTTCAACAGAATCAAGCAGCGTCTTGCTTCTGGTCTCGGACTGCAGCTACTACGCGGGTAACTCTGCCCGGAACATCGTTCAGGGTGCGTACAAGCTTGGTAACCGGTGCCTGTGTGACAATAGCCAGCTGGGTAAGCGCTTCGTGAAGCGTCGGCAGCGTGGCCAGACGGTCGAGTTGTTCCGCGCCCATCAGCTCACCGCCGAAGGCCAGACCCTTGATCTCGAACGCGTCGTTCCCTTTGGCAAAATCCTTAAGCAGACGCGCAGCGGCGCCAGGATCATCCATAGAGAATGCCAGGATGGTCGGTCCGACCAACGCTTCGTCAATGCACTCGAACTCGGTGCCGCGAATGGCAATCTTGGTCAGGTTGTTACGAACAACCTTCAGACGCACATTTTCGGCCCGGGCCTTGGCACGAAGCGCCGTCATGTCACCAGCGGTGACACCACGGTAGTCAGCCATAACCACAGACAGAGCAGTACCAGCAGTCTCGTTGACTTCAGCGACGATCGCCTTCTTGTCTTCGAGTCTAATTGCCACTGGATTTCTCCTCGATTTCGCCGGAATTATTCCAGCAAACCCATCGTTGCCCGAGAGCCTTCTTATGGCCTGCTGCGCTCGCTCATGCGTCGTTGGACCGGCTTTCAAAATGCTCATGTACTTGTCGTACACTGCGCTTTTTCAACCCGCTCCGCCTAGCCTGAGCTTCGCTCGCGACGGCCATAATCGCCTCTCTATGGGCGCCTAACGGTGTTTGGGTTCAGAGAACGTCTTCACACCGTCTGCGCAGGCGTTGCTTTAACCCTTATGGCCCTTACCCCGAAGGATGTGGGCCGCGGGGGCCTGCGGTCTTTGACAGCCTTGGCTTCCGCCTAGACTACAAAGGTTCTGCCAACCAGGGTTCAGATGTTCAGTGAACCCTGGTCAACAGTGAGGCCAGGACCCATCGTCGAGGACAGGGATACCTTCTTCAGGTATACGCCCTTGGACGACGCAGGCTTGGCCTTTTTCAGGTCTGCGATCAGTGCTTCAAGGTTTTCCTTGATAGCCTGGGCAGTGAATTCAACATTCCCCATCGGGGCATGGATGATGCCGTTCTTGTCGGTGCGGTAGCGAACCTGACCGGCCTTGGCATTCTTGACCGCGGTTTCCACATCCGGCGTCACGGTGCCAACCTTCGGGTTCGGCATCAGGCCACGCGGCCCCAGGATCTGACCCAGCTGGCCAACAACACGCATGGCATCCGGAGTGGCGATGACCACGTCGAAATCCATGTTGCCTTTCTTGACCTCCTCGGCCAGATCATCCATACCCACGATGTCAGCGCCGGCTTCTTTGGCCTTGTCGGCATTGGCGCCCTGGGTAAAGACGGCGACACGTACGGTCTTGCCGGTACCGTTGGGCAGAACGGTGCTGCTACGGACCACCTGGTCGGATTTACGCGCATCAACGCCCAGGTTTACGGAAACGTCGATGGACTCCTTGAACTTCACGGAGCCACCCAGTTCAACCAGCAGTGATACGGCTTCATCAACGGTGTATGCGCGGTTGGAATCAACCTTTTCGCGAATCAGCTTCTGACGCTTGCTCAGCTTAGCCATCTTACAGACCCTCCACATTCAGGCCCATGCTACGGGCGGTACCAGCAATGGTGCGGACAGCCGCATCCATGTCAGCAGCGGTCAGGTCAGGCTCTTTGGTCTTGACAATCTCTTCCAGCTGCTCGCGGGTCACGGTGCCTACCTTGTCGGTGTTCGGGCGACCGGAGCCACTCTTGATACCGGCTGCTTTCTTCAGCAGAACCGGTGCCGGCGGGGTCTTGGTGATAAAGGTAAAGCTGCGGTCACTGTAGACGGTGATCACGACCGGAGTCGGCAGACCCGGCTCAATGTTCTGGGTCTCGGCGTTGAACGCCTTGCAGAACTCCATGATATTGACACCGTGCTGACCCAGCGCCGGACCAACAGGGGGACTCGGGTTGGCCTGGCCGGCAGCAACCTGAAGCTTGATATACGCTTCGATCTTCTTAGCCATGATTTTCTCCTATGGGTGCGATCGCCTTTCGGCTCCCCGGTTTTTCAGACACAAAAAGCCCGCTTCACCAGTGTGAGCGAGCCTTTCGTTTCAGCGATGGCTCAGTCCTTCTCGACCTGGCCAAATTCCAACTCGACCGGAGTGGAACGACCAAAGATCAGCACTGCCACCTTGACACGACTCTTGTCGTAGTCGACTTCTTCCACAACGCCATTGAAATCGGCGAAGGGGCCTTCGATAACCCGGACAATCTCGCCGGGCTCGAACAGTGTTTTCGGCTTGGGCTGATCCACGCCACTCTCAACGCGGCGCAGGATAGCCTCGGCCTCTTTCTCGGTAATTGGAGCGGGCTTGTCTTTGGTGCCGCCAATAAAACCGAGAACGCGCGGGGTATCCTTGACAAGATGCCACGTCGCGTCATCCATTTCCATCTGGACAAGCACGTACCCGGGATAGAACTTGCGCTCACTCTTGCGCTTCTTCCCGTCACGCATTTCAACGACTTCCTCGGTCGGAACCAGGACATCGCCGAACCGGTCTTCCATGCCATTCAGCGCGATACGCTCCTTGAGCGTACGCATGACATGCTTCTCAAAGCCGGAATACGCCTGAACCACAAACCAGTGCTTAGCCATTGCCTGCCCCTGCCTATCCGATGAAACCCTGAACCAGGAAACCGATGAAGGAGTCCATACCCCACAGGATGAGCGCCACCACCAGCACAAACACAACGACAATGGCCGTGGTCTGAATCAATTCGGGACGGGTAGGCCAAACAACCTTGCGGATCTCAACCCTGGCTTCCTTCAACAGGGTCGCGAAACGACGCCCGCGATCGGTCTGGAGCGCCACAAAAGCGGCAACCAGAGCCAGAGCCACCAACCCAAGCGCTCGATAGAGCACTGATTCGGCACTGAAATACTGATTGCCGACAACACCTACGGCAATCAAAACGAAAACAACCAGCCACTTGATAACATCAAAGCGGCTGGTCGACTGTTGGGCTTTTGACTCCATAGGAATCAGCTTATGTATCCAGACGTGTTATAAATGGCAGGCCAGGAGGGAATCGAACCCCCAACCTGCGGTTTTGGAGACCGCTGCTCTGCCAATTGAGCTACTGGCCTGCACCGAAACCTTTTTACCGGTGCGACAAAAGGACTGCACAAGGCAGCCCTCCTGCTTTCAGATCATCGACCGGAATTACTCGACGATCTTGGAGACCACGCCGGCACCAACGGTACGGCCGCCTTCGCGA